>JAYVMK010000285.1:0-10419 GCA_043758995.1 Lichenibacterium sp.
GGCTGCTGCACGAGGCCCTTGGCGAGGGGCAAGCCATCCTCCTCGTGTCCACCGACTTCGATGAGGTGGCAGCGATTTGCCACCGCGCTCTGGTGTTCCGGGACGGCGCCATCGTGGCCGAGCTCCCGACAGCCGAACTCACGGTCGAGGCCCTGACGCGTGCCGCCACGATGGGCGACGCGCGCACCCACCACTGAGAAAGGGATCGTTCCATGACTAGCATCAAGTCGGCGGCGCTCGAACCAACCGCGCTCGATCTCGAAGGTCTGGGGTTGGGCCAGCGCGTCGTCCGCCTTCTGCCCGTCTATGGGCTCCTCCTTCTGACGCTTGGACTGATCGCGCTCTTCTCCATCCTGCTGCCCGATACCTTTCCGACCATGCTGAACCTGCGGTCGGTCCTGGGGGACAAGTCCATCATCGCGATCCTGTCGCTCGCCGCCATGGTCCCCATGATGGCCGGCCGCATCGATCTTACCGTCGGCTACGGGATCGTTCTCTGGCACATCCTCGCCATCGCGCTTCAGACCCAGTTCGGCATCGATTGGCGTGTCACGATCGTGATCGTCCTTTTGCTCGGCTGTCTCCTCGGTCTCATCAACGGCCTGCTGGTCGAGATGGCGCTGATCGACAGCTTCATCGCCACGCTCGGCACAGGAACGATGATCTACGCGATCGCGCTCTGGTACACGGGCGGTCGGCAGGTCATCGGTCATATACCGCGCGATTTCACGGCGATCTTCACGACCCAACTCTTCGGTCTCCCGATCGCAGCCTTCTACGTGACGATCATCAGTCTCGTGCTCTGGGCCGCTGCCGAGTATCTTCCGGTCGGCCGCTACCTCTACGCTATCGGTGGAAATCAGCGGGCGGCTGCGTTGAACGGGATTCCGACCCGACGGTACGTGATCGGCGCCTTCGTGGTCTCGGGACTTCTAGGCGCCATCGCAGGCGTGGTTCTGGCGGCTCGGCTTCGCATCGGCCAAGCGAGCGTCGGCCTCGAGTTCCTGCTTCCCGCCCTCGTGGGCGCGTTCCTCGGTTCCACCACGATCCGGCCCGGTCGCGTCAATGTGTGGGGCACGGTCGTCGGCGTGATCATCCTTGCCGTAGGCATATCCGGAATCCAGCAGTTCGGCGGCGAGTTCTACGTCGAGCCGCTGTTCAACGGCGCGACGCTGCTCGTCGCGATCGGTATCGCGGGCTACTCGCAACGGCGACGCCGATCGAAGCCGGTCGCACTACCGCAGTCGGCGCAACGCGGCAGCGCCTGACGGAAGTCCCGAGACGGCGCTCGATCGTCGTCTCGGTCAATCAACCAGGGAGGAACGATCATGAAAACGGTTATTTGCGTCACACTGGCGGCGGCGTCTGGTTTGCTGCTCGCACCCTTGGCGCGGGCCGACACCGTCGCTGACGCCAAGGCTTTCGCGGTCAAGATGTCGGCGCCTGCGGCGCCTTGGGGTGGACCCACGACGGGTCCGAAGGCCGCTCAGGGCAAGACCATCATCTACGTCTCGACGGACCAGAACAACGGAGGCGCGCGCGGCGTCGGCGAGAGCATCAAGGAAGCGGCCGGCGCGATCGGTTGGACGTTCCGCCTCCTCGACGGCCAGGGCACCGTTTCGGGGCGTACGAGCGCCATGAGCCAGGCGATCGCGTCGAAGGCGGACGTCATCGTGCTGGGAGCCATAGACGCGACCGAGCAGTCGAGCGCGCTGGAGGACGCGGCTAAGCAGGGGATCGTGTTGATCGGCTGGCACGCGCTGGCACATTCGGGGCCGGAGCCGAAGCTCTCGATTTTCACGAACATCACGACCGATCCGCTCGAAGTCGCTCGAGCCGCCGCATCGCTTCCCTGCGGCGAGACAGACGGCAAGGCCGGGGTCGTCGTCTTCACCGACAGCACCTACGAGATCGCGGTGAAGAAGGCCCGCGCCATGGAAGAGCTGATCAAGCAGTGCGGAAACAGCAAAGTGTTGGCCTTCATCGACACGCCTTTGGCCGAAGCCTCGACCCGCATGCCGCAGCTGACGACCTCGCTCCTTCAGAAATACGGCAAGAGCTGGACACACTCGCTCAGCATCAACGACCTCACATTCGACTTCATGGCGCCGTCGCTCGGCACGGCCGGCGTCGAAGGGGACGGGGCCCCGCTCGCGGTTTCTGCCGGGGACGGCAGTGGCGCCGCCTTCCAGCGCATCCGACAGAAGGAATATCAGGAGGCGACCGTCGCAGAGCCGCTTCGCCTCCACGGTTGGCAGATCGTGGACGAGGCCAACCGCGCGCTCAATAAGCAGAACGACAGCGGCTTCGTGGCGCCCGCTCATCTCTTCACGGCCGCCAACATCGGCTCTGACGGGGGTGCGCAGGATAAATACGATCCGGATAACGGCTACGCCGGCATCTATCAGAAAATCTGGACCGGCAAGTAGACCTGCCGCGGGCCCGACGCGCGTCCGGCTCGCGAGCGATCACGATCAATTTCGTTCGATGTTTGGATCAGTCATGTCACAAGATTTGCCGAAGCCCGATTACGCCCGCAACATGATGCTGATCGGCTATTCCGACCAAAACGGCCGGTCCGACGGTGTCCAGCTCATGATCAACAAGGGCTACGCCATCACGGGTCACATGTTCTCCAAAGGGTTCAGCGTGATCGACGTTCGTGACCCACGCAATCCCAAGCCCGTTCATTACATCCCAGCGCCGCCGAACACCTGGAACATTCACCTCCAGACCTATGGTGATCTGCTGCTGGTCATCAACGCCAAGGACATGTTCGCCTCGGCCGAGTTCCAGGACGAGAAGAACTACTACACGGGGGCGCTCGGTGAGAAGGTCGGCACGGCGTCGAACGCGCCCGCCACTCGCGACTGGACGGCCGGCATGGCAGTGTACGACATTGCCGATCCTGCCAATCCGAGGCAGATCGGCTTCATGCCGGTCGCAGGGGGCGGCGTTCACCGTATCTGGTACACGGGAGGACGGTGGGCCTACGTTTCGGCCCTGCTCGACGGGTTCACCGACTACATCTTCATGACTGTGGATCTGTCCGATCCAACCAACCCGCGCGAGGGCGGCCGCGTCTGGCTGCCCGGCATGCACACCGCCGCCGGCGAGACGCCTTCCTGGCCTGCCGACAGGCGCTTCGGGCTACATCACGCGACGGTGAGCGGTACCACGGCCTACGGGGCTTGGCGTGACGCAGGCCTCGTCATCATAGACGTCGCGGACCCGATGGCGCCGACCTTGAAGCTTCACCACAACTGGTCGCCCCCGTTCAACGGCGGCACTCACAACTGCTTGCACCTACCCGGCCGCGACCTGTTGGTCGTGGCGGACGAGGCCGTGCTCGACAACTACGAGGACGGCTTCAAGCCCATCTGGATGTTCGATGTGCGGGATCCGATGAAGCCCATCAGTATATCGACCTGTCCCGAGCCCAACGACGCCGACTATCGTCGCAAGGGCGGGCACTTCGGCCCACACAACATCTACGAGAACCGACCGGACGGCTTCGTCAGCGAACAGCGCCTCTTCGCCACGCAGCAGAATGCCGGCATTCGGGTTTACGACATCGCTAATGCGTTCCGACCGGAGGAGATCGCGGCTTTCGTTCCACCACAACCTGCGAAGTTGATGGATCACCGCCCGAACCGAACTCGGGTCATCCAGTCCTGCGACGTCTACGTCGACAAAGAGGGGCTGATCTACGCCAACGACTACAACGGCGGGCTCTACATCATGGAGATGACTGCTTGACACTAGCGGCCGCGGAACCGCCTGCCGGAACCCGAGCCTTCGTGGATGCCTGCTCGGCGATCGTCGGGGCCTCTCACGTCCTGCGAGGCACTGCCGAGATGGAGCCCTTTGCGTCGGATTTCTGGCATCAGTACCGCGGCCTGCCCGCACTGGTGGTGCGGCCGGGAACAACTGCGGAGGTGGCTGCTCTGGTGCGCCACGCCGGCCAGCACGGGGTGTCCATCGTGCCGCAATCGGGCAACACAGGCCTTGTTCACGGGAGCATCCCCGACGATACCGGTACCCAATTGGTGCTCTCGCTCGGCAGGCTGAACCGGATCCGCCGCATCGACCCGGTCGGCAACACGGTCGTGGCAGAAGCCGGCTGCGTGCTGGCTGCGGTTCAGGCCGCCGCGGCCGGCGTCGACCGCCTTTTTCCTTTGTCGCTTGGCGCGGAAGGCACCTGCCAGATCGGTGGCAACCTCAGCACCAATGCCGGCGGCCTGAACGTTCTGCGCTACGGCATGGCCCGCGACCTCGTCCTCGGGGTCGAGGCCGTCATGGCCGATGGAAACGTCTACGAGGGCCTGACATCGCTACGCAAAAACAACACGGGCTATGACCTGAAGCAGTTGCTGATCGGCTCGGAGGGCACCCTCGGCATCATCACGGCTGCGGAATTACGCCTAAGTCCTGCGGTGCGCGAGCGAGTCACCGTATGGCTCGCGGTAGAAGACCCTGCCGCAGCCGTGACGCTGTTCCGGCGGTTTCGCGAGTCGTTCGGCGAGCTTCTGTCGAGCTTCGAACTGCTCGAATCCTGGGGCGTCGAGGCCGCCGTGACGCAGTTCGGCCTCACACGGCCAGTCGGGGTCGCCCACCCCTGGCACGTCGTCAGTGAAGTGGCTTGGAGCTTCACATCTGGATTGCGGGACCGCGTGGAGGAAGCCCTGGCAGGCATGCTCGACGATGGACTTTGCCGAGACGGCACGATCGCCGAGACGGAACAGCAGCGTCTTTCCATGTGGCGCATCCGCGAGGGACAGAGCGAGGCAACGCGGCCCTACGGCGACATCATCCGGAGCGACGTGGCGGTCGCGATCGGAGACATTCCTGCCCTGATTGCGCATGCTGCGGCCGATGTTCCGCCGAATGTCCGTCTGCTGGCGTTTGGACATGTTGGCGACGGCAACCTGCACCTGAATTTCGTCGTCCCGCCTTCTGAGACCGGAAGGCTCCGCCCACTCCTGCTTGACGCCTTGTACCGGAACGTCATGACCCTCGGCGGCTCCATCAGCGCGGAACACGGGGTAGGTCGCGCTAAGCGCGACGCCGTCCTCAAGCAAAAGTCCCCGCTCGAATTGGACCTGATGCGTCGGTTGAAACGCACATTGGATCCCGCAGGACTGCTTAACCCCGGTGTTGTGCTACCGACGACTGCAACCGGATCGCGCTCTCCCCAGGGTTAAGGCTAGCAGTTTGATCCCGGGACTACGTGGTGGGCCGTGCAGGACTCGAACCTGCAACCAGACCGTTATGAGCGGCCGGCTCTAACCATTGAGCTAACGGCCCGCGGCGAGCGCGAGAGGGCGCGGCCGGGACGGGATGGAGGCAACATAGAACGCATCGCCTCGGGGGCGCAACGCCGCGGCGGGCGGATGTCCCGATCATGGCGGTTGACGAGTGGCGGGGGAGCCACGCTTTCCCCTTCCGCGCGTCACGCGATCCGCCTAGATTGCCAGGGCTGGATCGCGAGATGCACCGCGCGGGGGCGCGGCCAGGCCGGGACGGCAAGGGGACAAGGTGCAGACAGAAACCGCCGCCGAGGGCGCGCCCGTGGCCATCATCATGGGCAGCCAGTCCGATTGGGCGACGATGCGGCACGCCGCCGAAACGCTGGATGCGCTCGGCATTCCGCACCGCGACCTGATCGTCTCCGCCCATCGCACGCCGGAGCGGCTCGTCGCCTTCGCGACCGGTGCCCGGGCAGCCGGCCATAAGATCATCGTGGCCGGTGCCGGCGGCGCAGCGCATCTGCCCGGCATGGCCGCCAGCATGACGCCCCTGCCGGTCTTCGGCGTGCCGGTCGAGACTCATGCGCTCGGCGGGCAGGACAGTCTCTATTCCATCGTCCAGATGCCGGCCGGCGTGCCGGTCGGGACGCTGGCGATCGGCCGCGCCGGCGCCGTCAATGCGGCGCTGCTCGCCGCAGCCGTCCTGGCGCTCTCCGATGCCGCTCTGGCGGACCGGCTCGATGCCTATCGCGCCCGGCAGACCGCCGGCGTCGCCGATATCCCTCGCGATCCCGAGAGCCAGAGTGGCTGACCCCGCCGTCTCCCCCGGCGACACGCTGGGCATCCTCGGCGGTGGCCAGCTTGGCCGCATGCTCGCCATGGCGGCCGCCTCTTTGGGATTGAAGACGCATGTCTTCGCCCCCGACGCCGACAGTCCGGCCTTTTCGGTCGCCGATGCCCAGACGGTGGCGGACTATCGCGACGAGGCGGCGCTCGAGCGTTTCGCCCGCACGGTCGCGGTCGTCACCTACGAATTCGAGAACGTCCCGGCCGAGACTGCGGCCGTGCTGGCGCGCCACGCCCCGGTCCGCCCCAGCGGCGACGCACTGAAGACCTCGCAGGACCGGCTCGTCGAAAAGCAGTTCATCCGCTCCCTCGGCCTCGAGACCGCACCCTTCGTGGCGGTGGACGATCCCGGCGCTCTGGCGCGCGCCGTGGCACAGCTTGGCCGTCCCTCCCTCCTGAAGACGCGGCGGCTCGGCTACGACGGCAAGGGCCAGGCCATGGTGCGCGAGGGATCCGACCTCGCCGTCGTGTTCCGCTCCCTCGGTCAGAAGTCGATCCTCGAAGGCATCGTGCCCTTCGAGCGTGAAGTCTCGATGATCGTGGCGCGCGGAGTCGATGGCGGCTTCCGCGCCTACGAACTCAATGAGAACAGCCACTCGGCCGGCATCCTCGCGACCACGACGCTGCCGGCCGCCGTTTCACCCGAGACCGAGGAACTCGCCGCCAAGATGGCGCGCCGCATCGCCGATGCGCTCGACTATGTGGGCGTGCTGACGGTGGAGATGTTCGTGGTGGCGGGGCGGGACGGCGGTCCCGAGCGTCTCGTCGTCAACGAGATCGCGCCACGCGTCCATAATTCGGGCCACTGGACGCTCGGCGGCGCCGCGACCTCGCAATTCGAGCAGCATGTGCGCGCCGTCTGCGGTTGGCCGCTCGGTTCGACGCAGCGCTTCGGCGCCATCGCGATGCGCAACCTCATCGGCGACGAGGTCAATGCCTGGCGCTCCATCCTGGCCGAGCCCGGCGCGAGCCTGCACCTCTATGGCAAGGCCGAACCGCGCCCCGGGCGCAAGATGGGTCATGTCACGCGGGTGACGCCACGGTCGTGAGCCCCGTTTGCCGGAGCGTCAGCTTTGCGGTAGAGCGAGTTAGGGCCGCGGCAGCGCATAAAGGCCGAAGACAAAGGCCGATGCGGCGCGGCGTTTCAGGCGGTCGCGGACGGGGGGACGAAGGCGGCATGGTCACCAATGACGAGATTCCGATGAATCCAGAATTCATGGATTATGCGGAGCACGAGCGGACCTATCGCGGCTTTATCTTCTTCACGAAATGGGGCGTCGTCGCGGTCGCCTGCCTGCTGATCGTCCTGATCGGTTTCATCCTCTAAATCGAAACCGGAGCACATGCGCTTCGATTCCGGAGGGCGTCGGCCCGCCGGCGGCGAGGCGTTCCGGTCCAGCCTGTCTCCGTCGAAGCCGCCCCATGCAAGGGCGGTCTGATCATCCCGGTTGAGGACTGAGAAAATGCGCATCGCCGTGCCTGCCGAAATCGCGGAGGAGCCTCGCGTGGCGGCCACGCCGGACACCGTGAAGAAGCTCATCGCGCTCGGCGGCAGCGTCGTGGTGCAGAGCGGAGCCGGCAAGCGCTCCGGCATCACCGACGAGGCCTTCCAGGCCGCCGGCGCCGGCATCGAGCCCGACCTCGCCGCGACCCTGCGTGACGCCGACGTCGTGCTCAAAGTGCGGCGTCCCGAGACCGCCGATCTCGCTCATTACCGGCGCGGCGCCACCGTGCTCGCCATCATGGATCCCTACGGCCAGGATGCGGCGCTTCACGCCATGGCGGAGGCCGGGGTCGATGCTTTCGCCATGGAACTCATGCCGCGGATCACGCGCGCTCAGGTGATGGACGTGCTGTCGAGCCAGGCCAATCTCGCCGGCTATCGCGCCGTCATCGATGCCGCCGAGCAATACGGCCGTGCCTTTCCGATGATGATGACGGCCGCCGGCACCGTGCCGGCCGCCAAGGTCTTCATCATGGGGGTCGGGGTGGCGGGTCTCCAGGCCATCGCGACGGCGCGGCGCCTTGGCGCCATCGTCACCGCCACCGACGTTCGCCCCGCCACCAAGGAACAGGTTGAATCGCTCGGCGCGAAATTCGTCGCGGTCGAGAACGAGGAGTTCAAGAACGCCGAGACGTCCGGCGGCTACGCGAAAGCCATGTCGGACGACTACCAGCGCCAGCAGAACGAGCTCGTGACGGCGCATATCGCCAAGCAGGACATCGTCATCACGACGGCGCTGATCCCCGGGCGCCCGGCTCCGAAACTCGTCACCGCCGCAATGGTGAAGTCCATGCGACCCGGTTCGGTCATCCTCGACATGGCGGTCGAGCGCGGCGGCAATTGCGAGCTGTCGCGCCCCGGCGAGGTGGTGGACGCCGATGGCGTCAAGGTCGTGGGCTATCTCAACGTGCCGGGACGCGTCGCCGCCACGGCATCGAGTCTCTACGCCCGCAACCTCTTGGCCTTCCTCGACACCCTGGTCTCCAAGGAGACCAAGGCGCTGGCGATCGACTGGACCGACGAGTTGGTGACGGCCACCAACCTCACCCGGGCCGGTGCGGTGGCGCATCCGAACTTTGCCCCGAAGCCGGCCGAACCCGCGATCGTCTGATCTCCTTTCCCCGACCCTTTCACCGACGAGGACGCAGCGATGGCGGCCGACAATCAACAAATGCTCTATGATCAGGCGCAAGCCGCCGCCGATGTCGCCCGCCAGGCCGCGCAGCAGGCGCAGTTCTACGCCGACCAGATCGCCCATGGCACGGCGGCCACCGTTCATGCGGCAACCGGCGGCGCCGTCGATCCTTTCGTGTTCCAACTCGCCATCTTCGCCATGGCGTGTTTCGTCGGATATTACGTGGTCTGGGCCGTGACGCCGGCGCTGCACACCCCGCTCATGTCCGTCACCAATGCGATTTCGTCGGTGATCGTGGTCGGCGCCCTGTTGTCGATCGGCGTCGGCGTGACGCCCGACAACTGGGGCGGCGCCGTCGCGGCGCGGATCTTCGGCTTCATTGCCCTGGTGCTGGCCTCGGTGAACATCTTCGGCGGCTTCCTGGTCACCGAACGCATGCTCGCCATGTACAAGAAGAAGGGCTGAGCGCCATGGGAGCGAACCTCGCCGCCCTTCTCTATCTCGTCTCGGGCATCCTCTTCATCCTCGCGCTGCGCGGCCTGAGTTCGCCTGCGACCTCGCGCCAGGGCAACCGCTTCGGCATCGCCGGCATGGCGATCGCGGTTCTGACGACGCTTCTGTACCGGCCGCCGGCCGATGCCTTCGCCTGGCTGATGGTGATCGTCGGCCTCGGCGCCGGTGGCGCCATCGGCGCCTGGAAGGCCCGCTCGGTCAAGATGACCGACATGCCCCAACTCGTGGCTCTGTTCCATGCCCTGGTCGGCCTCGCCGCCGTCACCACGGCGGCGGGCGCCCTCTATGCGCCGCAGGCCTTCGGCATCGGCGTGCCCGGCGCCATCGAGGGCCACAGCCTCGTCGAAATGTCGATCGGCGCCGCCATCGGGGCGCTGACCTTCACGGGATCGGTGATCGCCTTCGCCAAGCTCGACGGGCGCATGTCGGGCAAGCCGATCATGCTGCCGAACCGACACGCCATCAACATCGTCCTCGCGGTGCTGGTGCTGGCGCTGATCGTCTATTTCGTCCTGTCGAGCTCGGCGACGGCCTTCTGGCTCATCGTGCTGTTGGCGCTGGCGCTGGGCGTGCTGCTGATCGTGCCGATCGGCGGCGCCGACATGCCGGTCGTCGTGTCGATGCTGAACAGCTATTCGGGCTGGGCGGCCGCCGGCATCGGCTTCACGCTGGGCAACCTCGCGCTGATCATCACGGGGGCGCTGGTGGGCTCCTCGGGTGCCATCCTCAGCTACATCATGTGCAAGGGCATGAACCGGTCCTTCGTGAGCGTGATCCTCGGCGGCTTCGGCGGCGAGACGGTCGCGGCCAGCGGCGCCGTCGAGACCCGGCCCGTCAAGCAGGGCTCGGCCGAGGACGCGGCCTACATCATGAAGAACGCCTCCAAGGTCATCATCGTGCCGGGCTACGGCATGGCGGTGGCTCAGGCGCAGCACGCGTTGCGCGAGATGGCCGACGTGCTGAAGAAGGAGGGCGTCGAGGTCAAATATGCCATCCATCCGGTGGCGGGCCGCATGCCGGGCCACATGAACGTGCTCCTGGCGGAAGCCGGCGTACCCTACGATATCATCGCGGATCTCGAGGAGATCAACCCGGAATTCCCCACCGCTGACGTGGCGCTCATTATCGGTGCCAACGACGTGGTGAACCCGGACGCCCGTAACCGCAAGGAT
>JAYVMK010000286.1:0-7399 GCA_043758995.1 Lichenibacterium sp.
GGCCCGCGTCGCGCTCGACATGTGGTGAGGCTTCGTCCCCCTCCCGCGAAGCGGGAGGGGGTGGCCCGACGCAGTCAGATCGGGTGAGGGGACTGTCGAGTGACGGTGACGTCCCTAGATCCGGCCTGCCAAGCAACTTAACTGGCTTGAGCAGGTTCTTCTCCGACTCGCGAAGAAGGATCGGAGGCTTCAAGCCGCCGCTGCTTCCGGTGCGGCGTCGCCCAGCCACTCCTCGAGGTCCCGCTCTGCCCTGAGACTCATCGCCTTCTTATTGGCCTTGGCCTTTTCCGGCCCGCGGAGCTTCTTGCCCGTATCCGAGCGCGGTGCCTCGCCGAGCGGGGGGAAAAGCCCGAAGTTGACGTTCATCGGCTGGAATGACGGCGGGCCGGCATCCACGGTTTCGATATGACCGCCGGTGATGTGGTTGATCAGAGCGCCGATCGCCGTGGTGGCGGGTGGCAGGCTCGGCTCCGCGCCGACCCTTTCGGCGGCCGCGAGTCGTCCCGCCATCAGCCCCACCGCCGCACTCTCGACATAGCCCTCGCAACCGGTGATCTGACCGGCGAACCTCAGCCGCGGCATGGCCTTGAGGCGCAGCTGTCCGTCGAGCAGACGGGGCGAGTTGATGAAGGTGTTGCGATGCAGCCCGCCGAGCCGGGCGAACTCGGCCTTTTCCAGACCCGGGATCGTGCGGAAGACCTCGACCTGAGCGCTGTGCTTCAGCTTGGTCTGGAAGCCCACCATATTGTAGAGCGTGCCCAACGCATTGTCCTGGCGCAGCTGGACGACTCCATAGGCCTTGACCAATGGGTCGCGCGGGTTCGTCAGCCCGACGGGCTTCATCGGCCCATGCCGCAGCGTCTCGCGGCCACGTTCGGCCATGACCTCGATCGGCAGGCAGCCGTTGAAATAGGGCGTGCCTTCCCAGTCCTTGAACGAGATCGACTCGTGGCTCAGCAGGGCATCGACGAAGGCCTCGTATTGCGCCTTGCCGAGGGGACAGTTGATGTAGTCGAGGCCGTTGCCGCCGGGCCCGACCTTGTCGTAGCGGGACTGGTACCAGGCTCTGTCGAAGTCGATCGAGTCCTTGTAGACGATTGGCGCGATGGCGTCGAAGAAGGCGAGATGCTCCTCGCCGCCGAGGGTCGCAATCGCCTGGGCCAGTCCCGGCGAGGTGAGGGGGCCGGTCGCCACGATGACGCTGCTCCACTCCGCCGGGGGCAGGCCGTCGATGGCCTCGCGACGAATCTCGATCAGCGGCTCGTCCTGGATCGCCTGCGTGACCGCGGCGGCAAAGCCGTCGCGATCCACCGCCAGCGCGCCACCGGCGGGGACCTGATGCCGGTCGGCGCAGGCCATGATGAGGGATCCCAGGCGGCGCATCTCGCGATGGATGACGCCCACGGCATTGCCTAACGCGTCATCGGAGCGGAAAGAATTCGAGCAGACGAGCTCGGCCAGATCCTGCGTCTTGTGCGCGTCGGTGGCGCGGGTCGGCCGCATCTCATGCAGCACGACAGGCAGTCCAGCCCGGGCGATCTGCCACGCGGCTTCGGAGCCCGCGAGGCCTCCGCCGATGACGTGGATGGGTTCGGCTCTGGTGGTGTTCGACATCCACCAGACCTATGGGATGCCGCCCGTCACGACAAGGTCGCCCGACGCTATGCTCGCCGGAGCGAAAAGCGCCGCGTCACGGCATAAAGGCTGAGCGCCGCGGAGGCATCGTTCCGAAGAAGCCGCTCGAAGTCGACAACTTCACGACCACCGCGCCCCCATCGAAGAAGCGCAGGGTGCCATGGCAGTTCAACCGCCGAATGAGGCTAGATCAGGCTTCGGATTCGGCGCTGTTGCGAACGAGGGCCTGGATGTCGGCACGACCGATACCGAGGTCGTTCAATTCGCGATCGGACAGGCGGGACAGTTCGCGAACCGACTCGCGATACCGGCGCCAGGCGGCGATCTTGGTGGTCAGGGACTTGATCATGGATTTGCTCCAGGTTTGTTAGCCCGACACCGTCGAAGGGCGGCGGTCGGGCAGGGTTTTCAGGTCTCGACACACACACGAGAGACCTGCTTCAAGGCCACGCCGGTCGCCGGCGCGGCGGGTCGATCGTCAGGCGGCGAGGGACGTCGGCGCATGCGCCGCCCAGGCCGGGCCGATCAGGGCCGCATCGGCGCGAGGCGCCGCCGCCACGTCGTTCTCGGCCAGATGGCCGGCGGCGATCATGGCAATGTCGCCACGGCCGATACCGAGATCGGCGAGTTCGCGATTGGTCAGCATCGACAGTTCGCGGATGATCTCGCGCTCACGGCGCCAAGCTGCGAGGCGGATGGACAACATCTTGATCATGGGATTTCTCCAGTTTCTTGTCGCCGCATCGGCCGGCAGATCCGGTCGGGGCGATGGTTCGTCATGCCCACCCACACACATTTGCGGGCATGTTGGTGGACCGAGCAGCGTTCGGTCGCGGACGATGTCAGGCGGCGAGCGACCGACGGTTTTGCTCGGCCCAGGCGGGCGCGACCACGGCGAGACTGTCGCGACTGTCGGCCTCTTCGCGCGCCATGGGTGCTCCGCCGGCGACGGCATGGATGTCGGCGCGGGCGATCCCGAGATCGGCCAATTCGCGATCGGTCAGGCGGGACAGTTCGCGAATGGTTTCGCGCTCGCGGCGCCAAGTGGCGATAAAGTTCAGCATCGGATCATTCCTCGGTGACGCAGGGCGGCGTGATGCCTCGCCTGCACAACCTTTGATGCATTGCAATATACGCACGTTTGGCTCGGAGACCAGCCGACATTGCAATCGTCTGATATGACGCCGGCGCATGGGGTCGTTTAGAATTCAGTAGGATTTACCATTCATTCGAGCCCGATGGTGCAGCAATCGCCTTGAAGGCCGCCGTTGTCACCTGAATGCCATGTGAAAATTGCATGACACCTTAGAGCGAACGCCGCTCGAACGGGCATGCGACAGGCTCTGTGATCGCCGTTGAGGCGCAGCGCCCTTGCTGTGAGCAGACGCGCCATGCTGCAGCGCAGCAGCGGAAGCCTCTCTACTCGGCCGCCGCCTTCATGGGCCGTCGTGCCAGCACGTCGCGCAGGAAGCGCCCCGTGTGACTGGCCGGATTGCGGGCGACGTCCTCCGGCGATCCCGTCGCCACGATGCGACCGCCGCCATCTCCGCCCTCCGGGCCGAGGTCGACGACGTAGTCGGCCGTCTTGATGACTTCGAGATTGTGCTCGATCACCACGACCGTATTGCCCTGGTCGACGAGCTCCTGCAGCACTTCGAGCAGCTTGCGAACATCCTCGAAATGCAGGCCGGTCGTCGGCTCGTCGAGGATATAGAGCGTCCGGCCCGTCGACCGGCGCGATAGCTCCTTCGAGAGTTTCACGCGCTGCGCTTCGCCGCCCGACAGCGTATTGGCCTGTTGGCCGACCTTGACGTAGCCGAGACCGACGCGCGCCAGCGTCTTCATCTTGTCGCGGATCGACGGCACGGCCTTGAACAGGTCCGCCGCTTCCTCGACCGTCATGTCGAGGACGTCGGCGATGGAATGGTCGCGATACTTCACGTCCAGCGTCTCGCGCCCGTAGCGCTTGCCCTTGCACACGTCGCAGGTGACGTAGACGTCGGGCAGGAAGTGCATCTCGATCTTGATGACGCCGTCGCCCTGGCAGGCCTCGCAGCGCCCTCCCTTCACGTTGAAGGAGAAGCGGCCCGGCCCGTAGCCGCGCGCCTTCGACTCCGGCAGGCCGGCGAACCAGTCGCGGATCGGCGTGAAGGCCCCGGTGTAGGTGGCAGGATTCGAGCGTGGCGTCCGGCCGATCGGCGACTGGTCGATGTCGATGACCTTGTCGAGGAACTCGAGTCCCTCGACGGCATCGTGCGGCGCCGGATGATCCGAGGCACCGCCGAGGCGCCGTGCCGCCGCGGCGAAGAGCGTATCGATGATCAAGGTCGACTTGCCGCCGCCCGAGACGCCCGTGACGCAGGAAAACGTGCCGAGCGGAAGCGCCATGGTCACGTTCTTGAGATTGTTGCCGCGCGCGTTCACGACCTTGAGGAACTGGCCCTCCTTGGCGGCGCGGCGGCGGCGCGGGACGCCGACATGCTTGCGGCCCGCGAGGTAGTCCCCCGTCAGCGAGGCAGGGTTGGCCATGATCTCGGCCGGCGTCCCGGCGGCGACGATATGGCCACCGTGCACACCGGCACCCGGTCCGACGTCCACCACATAATCGGCCGCCAGGATCGCGTCCTCATCGTGCTCGACCACGATGACGCTGTTGCCGAGGCCGCGAAGGCGCCGCAACGTGCCGAGCAGCCGCTCGTTGTCGCGCTGGTGGAGACCGATGGACGGCTCGTCGAGCACATAGAGCACTCCGGTCAGGCCCGAACCGATCTGGCTGGCAAGACGGATGCGCTGGCTTTCGCCGCCCGACAACGTGCCGGCACCACGGCCCAAGGTCAGGTAGTCGAGGCCGACGTCGATGAGGAAGCGCAGGCGGTCGCGGATCTCCTTCAGGATGCGGACACCGATCTCGTTGCGCTTGGCGTCGAGCTGCTCCGGTAGCCCGTCGAACCAGACCAAGGCCTTGCGGATCGACAGTTCGGCGGCGGAGGAGATGGTGCGATCCGCCACCCTGACTGCCAGGGCTTCGGGCTTGAGACGCGCTCCGGCGCAGGCCGGGCAGGGGACCGCCCCCATGTAGCGCGAGATCTCCTCGCGGATGAACTCGCTGTCCGTCTCCTTGAAGCGCCGGTCGAGGCTCTTCACCACGCCCTCGAAAGGCTTGGTCACGCCATAGGCGCGCGCGCCGTCGTCATATTCGAAGCGGAGCGGAACATCGCCCGAGCCGAAGAGAACGACGTCCTGCACGGTCTGCGGCAGCGCATTCCACTTGGTGTCGAGGCGGAAACGATAATGCTTGGCCAGTGATTCCAGCGTCTGCGCGTAATAGGGCGACGAAGATTTGGCCCAGGGCGCGACGGCGCCGCGCTTCAGGCTCAGCGTCGGGTCCGGCACGACCCGGTCGGCGGCCACTTGCATCTGCGAGCCCAGGCCCGCGCAGGTCGGGCAGGCGCCGAACGGATTGTTGAAGGAGAAGAGGCGCGGCTCGATTTCAGGGATGGTGAAGCCCGAGACCGGGCAGGCGAACTTCGACGAGAAGACCACCTCCTTTTCGAACCCTTCGGGCGGTGCATCGGCGAATTCGACGAGCGCGATGCCGTCGGCGAGATCGAGCGCCGTTTCGAAACTCTCCGCCAGACGCGTCGCCATATCGGGCCGGACCGCGATCCGGTCCACCACGACGCCGATATCGTGCTTCAACTTCTTGTCGAGGATCGGGGCCTCGTCGATCGGGTAGAACTCGCCGTCCACTTTGAGCCGCTGGAAACCCTTGCGCTGGTATTCGGCGATCTCCTTGCGGTACTCGCCCTTGCGGCCCCGCACCACGGGAGCGACGAGGTAGAGCCGCGTGTTGGCCGGCATGGCGAGAACGCGGTCGACCATCTGGCTGACCGTCTGACTCTCGATCGGCAGACCGGTCGCGGGCGAGTAGGGGATGCCGATGCGCGCCCAGAGCAGGCGCATATAGTCGTAGATTTCCGTGACGGTGCCGACCGTGGACCGTGGGTTCTTCGAGGTCGTCTTCTGCTCGATCGAGATGGCGGGCGACAGGCCGTCGATCTGGTCGACGTCGGGCTTGCCCATCATCTCCAGGAACTGACGCGCATAGGCCGAAAGCGACTCGACGTAACGGCGCTGACCTTCGGCATAGATCGTATCGAAGGCGAGCGACGACTTCCCAGATCCGGACAAGCCGGTGAAGACCACGAGCTTGTCGCGCGGGATGGTGAGATCGACGTTCTTCAGATTGTGCTCGCGGGCCCCGCGCACCACGATCGAATCGCGGGCCGGCGCACGCGGTGGCTCCGCATCGAAGAGCCGGGACAGCGCGGCATCGGACGCCTCCTCGGCTCCTTGATCGAGATCGCTCGCCGCCTGTCCCTTGGCCGGGCGGACCTTGCGGACGATGCGGGCCGGTTCTGTCGCGGGCTCGACGGGGATCTGCGGAGACTCGGCCTGTGCTGTGGCGGAACGGGACTTCGTGCGGGGCTGCTGCGCCATGCGGACGGTTTTCCGGGTGTAGGACGGCCGGTTGCGGACCGCGACCGCCGATATATAGGGACGGCACGGGCCGTCTGGGACCCTCTATCCCAGGCCAAGGCCGTCGCCGATGCGACTCGGCAATTAACACGATCCGTGCTATGGAACAAAGACGGAACGTAGAGGCGCGCTTCGGCGCGCGCGCATTCAGTGACCGACGTGGCTTAGGGGCGTCGGTGTCAGAGCCGAGGCTGGTGCGCCGATGCGCACCGGCCTTTCATCTTACCCATGCCGAGGAGGGGTCCATGTCGGGCAGCGTCAACAAAGTCATACTGGTGGGCAATCTCGGCCGCGATCCCGAGGTGCGGCGCATGCCGTCCGGCGACGCCATCGTGAGCCTCCGCCTCGCCACCACGGAAAGCTGGCGCGACAAGGCCAGCGGCGAGCGCAAGGAAAAGACCGAGTGGCACTCGGTCGTCATCTTCAACGAGAACCTCGCCAAAGTGGCGGAGCAATATTTGAAGAAGGGCTCGAAGGTTTATATCGAGGGCCAGCTTCAGACTCGCAAATACAACGACAAGGACGGCGTCGAGAAATACAGCACCGAAGTCGTGCTGCAACGCTACCGCGGCGAACTGACGATGCTGGAAGGCCGCGGACAGGGCGGCGGAGGTTTCGCCGGCGACGAGGATCGCGGTTCCTTCGGGGGGGGCGGCGGTGGCGGAGAACGCCCCTCCTTTGGACGATCCTCACCGATGGAGAGCCGCGGCGGCCCGTCGGGCGGTGGCGGTTCTGGCCGCGGCTCGATGTCGGACGCGATCGACGATGACATCCCGTTCTAGGTAGAATGTCCTTCTCCCGTGCCACGGGAGGAGTTACCTGGCAGGGTGGATGAGGGAAGCCCGGGTTGTCTTGGAACGTCCCCTCATCCGTCGACGCGCCGACACCTTCTCCCGCTGCCGCTGGAGAAGAACGAGCGCGACGTTCCAGCATAGATGATGACGATGCCTGACCTTTCCGCCGACCTCGCCCGCACCCGCGCCGATTACGAGGCCTTCAAGGCCCGTGGCCTGAAGCTCGACATGACGCGGGGCAAGCCTTCGCCTGAGCAACTCTCGCTGTCGGACGCGATGCTGCTGCCGCAGGGCAATCGCGACACCACCACGGCGGCGGGCGAGGATGCGCGTAACTACGGCGGCAACCTGCAGGGCCTGCCGGAGGTCCGCGCGCTCTTTGCCGAGGCGCTCGGCCTGCCGGCGGATGCCATCGCGCTCGGCAACAATTC
>JAYVMK010000287.1:0-4378 GCA_043758995.1 Lichenibacterium sp.
TGCGAAAGCGACATGCTTCAACTCGAAGCCGCCATGAAGGCGCCGAACCAGACCCCGGAAATCCAGGCCGCCTACAAGGACGGTGCCGCGAAGGCCGCGTCAGCCATGCGCAAAGACGACGACAGCACCTGTCACAAAGCCATTGCCGACGCTCTCGCCGCCTCCGGCCAGACCCTGAAGTGATCGCCGGACCCGCTAACTTGCACCCAAGAGGCCAGCTCATGAGACTATCCACGCCGCACGCCTATCTTGCCGCCGCCCTCGCATCTGCCGTCGGCCTCGCCACGATGGCACCCGCGGCTGCGCAGCCAGGCGACACAAATTCCCGACCTCCGATGGCGAGGTTGGCCATGTCGGCGCTGGGTGACCTGTCGCCCTATCGCACCATCGCCGTCGACACGCTGGTCCTCGTCGACAAGGGTGAGATCCCGGCGGCTCGCCTCCGGGTCAAGGATCTCGAGACCGCATGGGACAAGTCCGAGGCGACGTTGAAACCGAAGGACAAGGCGATCTGGACCAGCATCGACGGTCTGATCGACGCCGCCTTGACCGACCTCCGGTCCCCCAATCCACAGCCGGCGACCTGTGCCGCCAGTCTCAAGGCCTTGATCGCCAAGGTCGAGGCCATCGATCGGGCCTGAGCCCCTGCGATCAACCAAGGCGGCACCGGTCTATGCGGCGCCGCCTTCCCGATTATCACCGGAGTTGCACGCCATCACTCTCGACCATCGCCTCTTCTCGGCCCTCGACGCGCCGCCGGGACTGCACGGATTTGAACTGCTCGCGGCCGTGACACTGGCTCAATGGGTCGTGCTGCTCGGTCCGGCGCTCCTCGTCGGGCTCTGGCTGGCCGGAGGAACGGAAGATCGAGCGGCCGTTGTGGCAGCCGCGGCGGCAGCAGTTCTCGCCCTGGTGCTGGCGGCCATCATCTCGCCGATCGTCGACTCGCCCCGCCCCTTCCTCACCCCGGGTGTCGTCAATTATCTCGACCATTCTCGTGACGGTTCTTTCCCGAGCGATCACGCCACTTTGGCTTTCGCCTTGGCGGTCGGGCTCTGGCGTCGGAGACCACCGATGCTGCCACAGGTCTGGATATTTCTGCTCGGCATCGCGATCGCGGTCGGTTGGGCGCGGGTCTTCCTGGGCGCTCATTATCCCTTCGACATCGCTGGCGGTGCTCTCGTGGGGACGGTGGCGGTGTTTGTCGCCAACTCGTCCGCAGGACGAGTTCTACTTCGTCCGCTTCAGTCGCTGGCCGAAACCGTGAGGAGTCACCTCGTCGCGACCTGGCGCTGGGCTCGCCCCAGCCATAGTCCCGGACGTTGAAGGATGACGAAACCTGATATGGGCGCAGGCCGAACTGCGCGCGCCGCGGCGCTACCGAGATCCATCCTTCTACTCGCCCTGGTCGCACTCGCCTCGACGCGAGGCTACGCCGCAAGCCAACAAGACGAGGATGCCTGCAGGCCCGAGGTATTCCGGCTCTGCACTTCGGCGATCCCGAACGAGGAGGCCATCGTGGCCTGCCTCAACGCTCATCTGACGGACCTGGCTGCGGCGTGTCGCGCCGTGATCGACCCAACGCCACGCTCGGCCGCCACGCTCCGGCGACGTCGGCCCGCGGTTCCCTGAGGCCGGCCGTCCCGAGACCGCACCACAAGCGCTTCCTTGCGGCTTGACATGGGGCGCCTCGAAGCCTCGGACGTGGGGCTGCCGCCGATCGCGACCTGCATTTCAGCCATCCTGCCATGGGCCGGAGGGCACCTGGGTAAGAGCAACGCCATCGCGTCGGACCGACTCTTGCCCTGACCTTGAGTCGCGCCGATGAGAGAGGTTCACCGATATGTTCGGCCCGCGACCTTACGAAACGGTCAGCTGGAAGTAAGCGTCTTCTATTGAGCAAGACATCCAGCAGCTCGGAATTTAACCGGGCTTTCGCGATTTGCAGGCTGAGACTGAGTCTCTACTGGAGACCTTCATGCCAACGTCCATTACTGCCCCCACCGGAGCCGCAGCCGTTGCTCCTCCGCCAAGCCTCGCCAAGCAGGCCGCCGCTCCGGCCCCTGCAGTCGCCACCGCGAAAGCAGCGTCAACGACGCGAGCCGCGGACGGAGACTACAAGGTGCGCAGCGCCGCGACATCGCAGACCAAAGACTCCGACGGCGACTACAAGCCTGCGGTCAGTGCAGCAGCGGCGAGCAGTTCCTCTGCCGTCATGTCGGCCGTTACGGCCTTGACCAAGGGAGGCTGATCCGGCCAGCCTGCAACAGGGGCCGGCCGGCACAGCACGACGAAATCGATGGCATGAGGCGTCCCTATTCGACGCCTTATGCTATCCAAGATGAGCGGCGGCCTCTCTGCGTCACTCGCGCCATCACCCTGTTCCGCCACGCAATGGATCGTTAGCGCTCAGGCCCTATCGTCGCCGCGAAGGGTCGAGAACGTCATGACAAGCCAAGTGTCCGAACCAGGCCGTGCTGAAGCCGTCAAGCTATCGCAGATCCTTGGCGCCCTGAGCCACGCTCTCGATCTGACGGAAGGACAGCCGCCCGGCCACTGCGTCCGTTCGACATGGATCGGAATGCAGATCGGCATGGACCTGGGCCTGCAGGGCCAGGACCTGTGTGGCTTGTACTATACGGTTATGATGAAGGATCTGGGCTGCTCAAGCAACGCGGCGCGGATCTGCGAACTCTACGCCAATGATGACATCCAGTTCAAGCGAGACTTCAAGGGTGTGGGCGACCGCCTGACCAGCGTCTTGGGCTTCGTGCTGTCCCACACCGCGACGCAATCCGGTCTGGCCGAGCGTCTGCGCAGCGTGCTGAACATCATGCGCAACGGGGGCAAGATCGCCGACGGTCTGATTGCGACCCGTTGCCATCGGGGCGCCGCCATCGCGGAGAGGCTGCGCCTGCCTGCGTCGGTGTCCCAGGGCATCTATTCGCTCGACGAACATTGGAACGGAGCCGGCCGCCCGAACCATCTCGAGGGCGAAGCGATCCCGCTCTACTCGCGGATCGCGCTGCTGGCGCAGGTCGTCGACGTGTTCCATCGCGGAGCAGGACGGGCCGCCGCTGTCGCCGAGATCGCAGAGCGCTCGGGCACGTGGTTCGATCCGAATGTCGCCGCCGCTTTCGGCCGCGTCGCCCAAGCCGATGAGTTCTGGGACATGCTCGAATGCGACGACGGGGTAGAGCAGGCCGTCTTCGATCTCGAACCCGGCAGCGTGTCGGTCCCGATCGACGACGACTACCTCGACGATATCGCGCAGGCCTTCGCGCATGTCATCGACTCGAAGAGCCCTTACACGGCGGGGCACTCGGAACGTGTCGCCCTCTATGCCGAGATGGTGGCGGCAGAGATGGGCTACGGGCCCGAGCGGCGACGCTGGTTGCGCCGGGCCGGCCTTCTGCACGACATCGGCAAACTCGGCGTCTCGAACTCCATCCTCGACAAGAACGGCAAGCTCGATGACGAGCAATGGCGTGAGATGCGCAACCACGCCCTCCATTCCGAACGGATCCTGGAGCGGGTGCCTCCGTTCCGTGACATGGCACGGATCGGCGGCGCCCATCACGAGCGGTTGGACGGCAAAGGCTATCCGAGAGGACTGGCGGGCGCCGAGATCGAGCCCGAGACGCGCATCATGTCGGTCGCGGATGTGTTCGACGCCTTGACGGCCGACCGGCCCTATCGAGCCGCCATGTCGATCCCCGACGCGCTCGCCATCATGCGGCGCGACATCGACACGTCATTCGACCCGCGCTGTCTCGCGGCCTTGGAACGTGCGCTCGACGGGATGAGCCCGAAGCTGGAATTCTCGAGCCGACCGGCCGATCTGCTCACGGCTTGAGGGCGGTGGCACCCTGCAAGGCTGCCCGCCTACCGAGACCTCCAGGACTCACGCTTGCGTGCTGCTTGGCCCCGATGCGCGGGAAGCGCTGATCCTCCCCGAATCGGGGAAAGAGCGCGCTAACCGCTCGGCCAGCCTTCGTGGCTACGGAGCGGCGGGGCTGACCCGCCAGACGATGCCACCGAGATCGTCGGCCACCAGCAGAGCACCCGTCTTGTCCACCGCCACGCCGACAGGGCGACCGCGGGCATGGTTCTCGGGATCGAGAAAGCCCGTGACGACGTCCTGCGCGGGGCCGTTCGGGCGCCCGTCGGCGAAGGGCACGTAGACGACCTTGTAGCCGTTCAATGGGTTGCGGTCCCAACTGCCATGTTCGCCGATGAAGGCCCCACTTCGATAGGCCGGCGTCAGGGTGTTGGGCGTCGCGAAGTTGAGACCCAACGGTGCAACGTGCGAACTCAGCGCATAGTCGGGCGGGATGGCGGAGGCCACGAGATCGGGCCGTTGCGGCATGACGCGCGG
>JAYVMK010000288.1:0-11010 GCA_043758995.1 Lichenibacterium sp.
ACGAGCACCAAGCCCGTCAATGGGCCAACACGCGCGTGCTGCGGTCGCCAGTGCAACCCAGTGTCAAGGCCATCGTCCTCGCTTTCACGATCAACAGGGATGTCCTGGCAGGGTTCGACACGCTGGCCTTTGTTCGAGCGACGACAGCCTTTTGGGATCTTGTGACGGACTGTCGCTACGGCTTCGCGCCTCATGCGCGCGCCAAGTCGGGCCAGCCCGCCTACGACGTCGTACACGGACCCGTAACGATCTGGCCGCAGTCTCTCTTGATTGCAGATTGCGACCAGATCAGCTTTCATACGGCAATGGCGGTAGCTGCATTGGGTTCACCCATCCTGCAAGCCGAGGCCATGGTCGACCTCTTCCCTTGATCAACCGATGGAGCGCCTTCATGAACCAACAGGCTCCAATCGCGATACTGCCGCGCTTAGACGATTCGGAAAGAGTCGACGCCTATTGGAGAGCAGTTTCAGAAACGCTGCACTTCGTTCTCAACGAAGCGCACTTCTCGTCCATCGCGGACTCGGCCCGCGCTCGCCTTGAAGGCGCGTCGGCCGAGACTCAACTGTTATTCTATCACGCCAGCCCGTTCCAAGTCGCGGCCGACCTTGCCGGTGTCACAAACACGGAGCTGGATGCATCCGATTTCGCTGCTTATCGAGAGATCATCGAACGGTTCGAGCCCGGTCGATTTCCACCCCCTCCATAGGAGGCCGGCCTCACCGCGGCCGCAACATCACGAACTTCTCGGCCTCAGTGACCTTGAAGTAATCGCCCGGGCCGCCGCCGCGCAGGATCGGCTGGGCGGCCGTGGTCTGGTAGATGCCATCCTTCAGCACGGAGCGGTCGATATAGACCGCCACTACTTCGCCGAACATCATCCAACTGTCGACCTCGCGGCCCGACGCGGTTTTCAGCCGCATCATCTGCGTCAGCTTACACTCGAAGGAGACGGGGCTCTCGCCGACGCGGGGCGCCCCGATATGGCGGGAGGGCGCGGGCGTCAGCCCGGCGAGCGTGAACTCGTCGACCTCCGGGCCGACCGCCGCGCAGGATGTGTTCATGGCTTCGGCCAGCGCCACGGTCGACAGGCTCCAGCCGAACTCGCCCGTCGCCTCGACGTTGCGGACGGAATCCTTGTAGCCGATCGAGCAGAAGCCCACGATCGGTGGGACGTAGTTGAAGGCATTGAAGAAGCTGTAGGGCGCGAGGTTGCGCCGTCCGTCGCGGTCTATTGTCGAGATCCAGCCGATGGGCCGCGGACCCACGATCGAGTTGAAGGGATCGTGGGCGAGACCGTGGCCGTTCGAAGGCTCGTAGTAGTGGATGTCGTCGCTCATGGGATCCTCGCTGCGTCACGTGTCCCATAGGCCGTTCCGTGCGGCCGCGACAGCGCTTCAGGGCCGACCGTCGAAGCGTCGCTCCAGCACCGCCATCACGGCATAGCCGCGGAACAGACTGCGGCTCCGGATCGAAAGTCCCCGCCGCGCCGCGAGAGCACCGAGCCTGTCGCGGAGATCCGGGATCGGATGGACGTGGAACAAGGCCAGCCAGGCAAAAAGCCCGCGCTTGAAGGCCGGGGGTAGCCCGTCTTGCGGACCGAAATCGACGACCAGCAATCGCCCGCCGGGCGCCAGTGCGTCGACGGCCCGCTCCAAAGCGCTTCGCCAGTCGGGGATCATCGACAGCACGTAGGAGAAGAACACGCGATCGAAGCCGGAGGGGCCGAAGAGCGACGCGATGTCGTGCGCGGTGGCGTCGGCTGCGGCGATCCGTACGCGATCCGTGAGGCGCGCCCGGACCAGTGCCGCTTGCGCGATCTCCAGCATGACGGACGAGATGTCGACGCCAAAAAGGCGCGCGTCCCGGTGAAGAACCGCGGCCCGGACGAGGTTGCGGCCCGTGCCGCAACCGATCTCCAGGACCGTGCCGGCGCCGGGGGCGAGGTCGGCGATCAGCCGGTCGCGGCCGAGCAGATAGTACCGGCGCGTGACGTCGTAGACGAAGCGCTGACGTCGATAGATCCGGTCCATCGTGGCGCCGGCGGCCCCCCCGACGCTCATGCGGCGGCGGCCAACGTGTAAAGGTGGAAGCCGCCGTAGATCGCCGACCGGTCGCGCGCCGTGAGGGCGCCGCAGCGCTCACGGTCGTAGAGCCAGCGACTGAGGAGGGCGTCGGGCAGGCGGCCCGGCAGCAGGCTCTCCTCCGCTGCAGTCCGGAAGATCACCCGGGCACCGGGCCGCGCGGTTCGGGTGATCTGGCGCCATAAGGTCTCGAGCGTGGCATCGTCCATCCAGTCCTGTGCGTCGAGCAGCACATAGGCATCGAGAGAGGCGTCGGGCTGCGCCGCGAGATGGTCGATCATATTGGCGTGCCGCACCGTGACGCGGCCGGCGCGGGCCCGCAGGACCGGAAAGGCCTGTCGCTCGAGGTACGGCGGCACGGGGCCGTCGCCTTCGGGCTTGTAGCCGCGGCCGAACGCAGCCCAGGCGAAGTAGTTCTGGGCGATATCGAAATCGCAGGCGAGCCTGTCCATCCGGGCGCGCAGCACCTGCACGATGCCGCCGGCTCCGCCCTGGGCCGCCAGTGCGTCGTACTGTGCGGGTGGAATGCCGAGACCATAGAGCGCAGCGCGGCGATGGCTCAGCCAGCGGATCAGCGGCTTGTCGAAAAGCGGCGCGACATGCTGCTCGAAGGCCTCGCGCTGCCCCGCAGGCGAGCGGGCGCGTAGCACGGCGGACAGGTCCATGCCGTGCAGGCGCGCCAGAACATGTCCGGCCGTGATGGAGCGGCCCAGAAGCCCGTGGCGATGCAGACCGCGCGCGAGATAGCCGTGCCGCAGGAAACCCCAGGCGTCTCGCCCGTCCCAATAGGCGCGGGTCTCAGCATCGAGGGCCGGCCTGAGCCGCATCCGGTAAAGGTCGCGGTTGGTTCGGCCCCGGCCGCGCCCGAAGAGAGCGTAGAAACTGGCGTGATCGGTCAGGGCTCCTGCGGCCGCGACCTTGAGCCTGTTCAGCGCCACGTGATGCCGATTGAGATCGACCGCCGTGATGGCGGCGGGGTCGGCCAGGAGGTAGCTCAAGACATTGCAGCCGCCCGACGCGATGACGACCATCCGGTCGTCGGGCCGGAGCGCCAGGGCTTCCATGTCGATCGCAGGGTCTTCCCAGATCTGCGCGTAGACCAGCCCCGAAAAGACGAAGGTGAACAGTCGATCCTGCAGGCCTCGCGCCGAGAGAAGCCGCCCGTGTTCGACGGCCCGCCTGACCGAGGCCCGCGGCAGGTCGACCTGCACCCGGGACGATCCCTGGGAAAGTTCCACGTGGTCTGCCTCCAATCAGACGGCATCTCGTTTCGAGATGACATCACCACCTGGAGGCATGGCTAGACGCGTCACATGACAGGTCGGCGACAGGGGGCTGCTTCGATGAGGGTGTGGAACACCTGGGCGAACTGGAGGCTCGACCGGGTTCGCCCTTCTGGCCCGTCCGCGCCCCTGAGGCCGGGCGCTAAGTGCCCCAGCGCAAGGTTCGTTCAGCGCACGACGTCGACGTCGACGGTGACGCGAGACGTGCCGCGGATGACGCGGTCGTACATGATCTCTCCGCCGACTTCGAGGACAAAGCGGTCCTTGCCGACGTAACCCTTCTGCGATTGGTAGCCCCAGACGTTGAAGCCCTGTGTTCCGGCGCGCCCGTGCACGCCCTGCTCGGCAATCACAAGATGATTGATGCCGCCCGCACTGACGGTTCGGCCGCGGCCGCCCGATATGAAGTTGACGCCGCACACCGAACCACTGGTGACCACCATCGTGGTGGCGCTATCGTTCGTGAAGGTGAGCTCGAAGGGATTGATATGGCATGTGGCGGCCATAGCCGGGCTGACGGCGAAGCTGCCGGCCAGAAGCAAAGTCAAGCGGAGGTGATGCAAAACGAAGTCCTTCCTGTTCGTTGTTGTTCGTCGTTCATCGAAACAACCAGGGATCGATAAAGTTTCTTTTAGCTAAGTGTTAAGGACCTCACCCATCCGATCGGGTCGGAGCCCGTGGCTTTTTTGCCGATGGGCCGGTGCCGGTGTCTGGCACCGCCTGTTCCGTGCCCCCACATCTGACCGGACCGGCCGCCGCAACGGGGCCGGGCCAATCGGACGTTCCGCGCCGCTTCGGGGCCGGGCCGCCATGGAGACGTCAGAATGAACTTCGAGAAATTCACCGAACGCGCGCGCGGCTTCGTCCAGTCGGCGCAGTCCCTCGCGGTCCGCGAGGGTCATCAGCAATTCACCCCCGAGCACGTCCTCAAAGTCCTGCTCGACGACAACGAGGGGCTCGCCTCCGGTCTCATCGACCGCGCCGGCGGCCGTTCGCGCGACGCGCTGCAGGCCACCGAGGCTGCTTTGGCCAAGCTCCCCAAGGTCGGCGGCAGCGGTGCCGGCCAGATCTATCTGGCCCCCGGCACGGCGCGGCTGTTCAGCGAAGCGGAGGCGATCGCCACCAAGGCAGGCGACAGTTTCGTCACCGTCGAGCGGCTGCTGCTGGCTCTGGCGATGGACAAGACCACCGAGGCCGGGCGCATCCTCGCCGCAGCGGGCGTGACGCCTCAGGTGCTCAACAGCGCCATCGAGGATCTGCGCAAGGGCCGCAAGGCGGATTCCGCTTCGGCCGAGAATTCCTATGACGCGCTGAAGAAATACGCGCGCGACCTCACCGAGGCGGCGCGGGCCGGCAAGCTCGATCCCGTGATCGGCCGCGACGAGGAGATCCGCCGCTCGATCCAGGTTCTGTCGCGCCGGACCAAGAACAATCCCGTGCTCATCGGCGAACCCGGCGTCGGCAAGACGGCCATCGTCGAGGGCTTGGCGCTGCGTATCGTCAACGGCGACGTGCCGGAGAGCCTGCAGGACAAGCGGCTGCTGTCGCTCGACATGGGCTCGCTGATCGCGGGCGCGAAATATCGCGGCGAGTTCGAAGAGCGGTTGAAGGCGGTGTTGAACGAGGTCACGGCTGCGGCCGGCTCGATCATCCTGTTCATCGACGAGATGCACACGCTGGTGGGTGCCGGCAAAGGCGACGGCGCCATGGATGCGTCGAATCTGCTCAAGCCCGCGCTGGCCCGCGGCGAGCTTCATTGCGTCGGCGCCACCACGCTCAACGAGTACCGCAAGCACGTCGAGAAGGATGCCGCGCTGGCGCGTCGCTTCCAGCCCGTCTTCGTCTCCGAGCCGACCGTCGAGGATACGATCTCGATCCTGCGCGGCCTGAAGGAAAAGTACGAGCTTCACCACGGCGTCCGCATCACCGATGCCGCCATCGTGGCGGCGGCGACGCTGTCGAACCGCTACATCGCCGACCGCTTCCTGCCCGATAAGGCGATCGACCTCGTCGACGAGGCGGCCTCGCGCCTGCGCATGCAGGTCGATTCCAAGCCCGAGGAGCTCGACGAGTACGATCGGCGCATCGTGCAGCTGAAGATCGAGGCCGAGGCGCTGAAGAAGGAGCCCGACGTCGCGTCTCAGGAGCGACTCGCCAAGCTCGAAAGCGAGCTGGAGGGTCTGCAGGAGAAGTCCGACGCGCTGACGCTGCGCTGGCGTTCCGAGAAGGACAAGCTCGGCAGCGCGCAGAAGTTGAAAGAGCAGCTCGAGGGTGCCCGCAACGAACTCGTCCAGGCTCAACGCCGCGGCGAATACCAGCGCGCCGGCGAGCTGACCTATGGCGTCATCCCGGACCTCGAGCGCAAGCTCGCCGAGATCGAGGCCAAGGGCGCCGAAGTCCTGGTGGCCGAAGCCGTAACGGCCGATCATGTCGCCGGCATCGTCTCGCGTTGGACCGGCGTCCCCGTCGACAAGATGCTGCAGGGCGAGCGCGACAAGCTGCTCTCGATGGAGGCGGCCTTGAGCCGGCGCGTCGTCGGGCAGGCCGATGCCGTGAAGTCCGTGGCGACGGCGGTGCGGCGCGCCCGCGCCGGGCTGCAGGATCCGAACAGGCCGATCGGCTCGTTCATGTTCCTCGGCCCGACCGGCGTCGGCAAGACGGAGCTCACCAAGGCGCTGGCGTCGTTTCTCTTCGACGACGAGACCGCCATGGTCCGCATCGACATGTCGGAATACATGGAGAAGCACTCCGTCTCGCGGCTGATCGGCGCCCCTCCGGGCTACGTCGGTTACGAGGAAGGCGGCGCGCTGACCGAAGCCGTGCGGCGCCGTCCCTATCAGGTCGTGCTCTTCGACGAGATCGAGAAGGCGCATCCGGACGTGTTCAACGTCCTGCTGCAGGTGCTGGACGACGGGCGTCTCACGGACGGGCAGGGGCGCACGGTCGACTTCCGCAACGTGCTCATCATCATGACGTCGAACCTCGGCTCCGACTACCTGTCGCAGCAGCGCGACGGCGAGGACACCGCCAAGGTTCGTGACGAGGTGATGGGCGTCGTGCGCGGCCATTTCCGGCCCGAATTCCTGAACCGGGTCGACGAGATCATCCTGTTCCACCGGCTGCGCCGGGACAACATGGCGGCGATCGTCGATATCCAGTTCGGCCGGCTGCAGAAGCTGCTCGAGGACCGCAAGATCGTGCTGCATCTCGACCCGCCAGCGCGCGCCTGGCTGGCCGACAAGGGCTACGATCCGGTCTACGGCGCCCGTCCGCTGAAGCGCGTCATCCAGAAGGCCGTGCAGGACCAGCTGGCCGAACTGATCCTGTCGGGCGAGGTCCGTGATGGGACAGATGTTCCGATCACGGTCGGCCGCGATGGGCTGGTGATCGCCGGCCATGGAGCGGAAGAGGACAGCGATGCCGACCGGGACGACACCCGCGTGGTGAGCCTCCCGCGCTGAGCGGATCGGAGCCGGTCTGCTGACAGGAAAACGCTCGGCCGGTCGGCCGGGCGTTTTCGCAGGAGAGCCGACTCATTGACGCCGCGCATGCGCGCATGCAGGAGTTGCATGTCGGGCGAAGCGACCGAACGGTGCGGTCGGCCCCGCGGCACGGCTGAGGGCGGGCACGCATGAAGGATTTCACGATCGGCGGCGTGATCGGCCGAACCTTTGCTCTGATCCGGCGTCACTTTGGAGACTTCGCGGTCGCGGCCGCGATCCTGGTCTTTCTCCCGAATCTCGTGAGCACCGCCACGGGCACTAGCACCACCCGGACATCGGACGCCGCCGGAGCTCTCCGGGATACGACCACCAGTTGGTCCTCTCTCGGCGGCGGCGGCTCAGTCCTGGTCTGGCTCGGTGGCATTGTCCTGTACGGCATCGTGGTATGGGCAGCGCTTGGCGACTTGCGCGGCGAGCGCTTCGGCCTCGGGGCCGCCGTTAAGGTATCGTTTCGGGCCTTCTTGCCGAACCTTGGCGTCGGCATTCTGTATCTGATCGGGGTCAGCCTCGGTTTCCTGCTGCTCGTGGTTCCGGGCGCGATGCTCCAATGCGCCTGGCTTGTCGCCATCCCGGCCAACATGGCGGAAGGCACGGGGGTGCTGGGGGCTTTCGGCCGAAGCCGCGCCCTCACTGCCGGGCATCGCTGGCCCTTGTTCGGCCTGCTGCTTCTCTACGCCGTCGCAACCATCGGCCTCGGCCTCGTGGCGATCGTGGGAACGTCGTTGTCTCTCGCCGGCGGCGGCTTCTGGATCTTCAAGATCCTCGTCGCGGCCTCCAGTGCGGTGATCAGCCTGGTGGGCAGTGCCGGCGCGGTCGCCTGCTACCTTGAGCTTCGGCAGATCGAAGGCGGTGCGCTGTCCTCCGACCTCGTCGAGTCCTTCTCATGACGTTTTCGAGGAGGACGACGGGACTGGCCCGTGACTTCACCATCGGCGGCGTGATCCGCGAAACCTTCCGCATCGCAGGCCTGAAGTTCTGGCCTTGCTTCGCGGTCGCGCTGGCGGTCGTGGAACTGCCGAAGTGGGGCGGGCAGGTTCTCCTGGCACCCACGCTGGCAGACTTTCAGCGAGCGGCCGGCGCAGGTGACATGTCGCCAATCCGCGCCTTCGCCGAAGGTTTCGCGCTCGGCGCGGCACCGGGCCTTCTGGCTCAGATCGGCATAGTCCTGCTGACCGGGATCGTGGTGGGGATCGCTTTGCCTGGGGCTGCCGGTCGCGCGGCCAGCTTCGGCACCGGCCTGCGCGCGGGTCTTGCCGCTTGGCCCGGCAACATCGTCCTCACGACGATCTATTACCTCGTTTTCCTGCTTGCATTCGCGCTCCTGATCGTTCCAGGGCTGATCGTGGCCTGCATGTGGGCGGTATACCTGCCGGCCCACATGGCGGAGGGCGGCTCCTTCACCTCCTGCTTTGGACGCAGCAGCAGGTTGACCAAGGGTTGCCGCTGGCGCATCGCGGGCCTGACGCTGCTTTACGGTCTTGCCGTCGGTTTCTTGCTCGGCTTCCTGTCGGGCCTCGCCAAGGGGCTGGCATCGGCCCACGTTCCGCCGGGGATCGTCATCTCTGTGCAGGTCGTCGCCGCGCTGCTTGGCGCGGCCATTTCGGTCATATCGGCCTCGGTCGTCGCCGCGCTCTATTTCGAACTGCGTGGCGCCAAGGAGGGCCTTCCGCGAGGCGAGTTTCTCGACGCCTTCTCGTGAGTGCCGATCCGGCCCGGCCCGATGACGCCATCTCGATCAGAGATATCCTTCGTGCGGCCTTTGGCATTCTGCGGCGGCACGCGGTCCTGTTCGGCGGACTGGCACTTCTGCTACGAGTGATGCCGGATCTTCTGAGTGACGTGGCGGCGGGTGCAGCCACAGCGGCGGTGCCGGTCTCAGGAGCGGACGAGCTGGCTGGCGACTTCTTCGACATCCTATGGTCCCTCGCCGATGCGTCTGCCGAAGCGCTGCCTATCCTCGGCCTTCTCGTGCTCGAGGCTGCCGTGGTCCTGATCGCCTTCGAGCCAGAGCGACGGACGAGGATTCCCGTCGTCAATAGGACCAGGCTGATCGTTCGCATGCTTCCTTTGGCGCTGGTGGCCCTCATAGCCTCGATGGCCTGGGTAACACTTGTACCAATCGACGCTTGGGCACCCGGCCTGGCGGTGTCGTCTCTTTGGATCGTGGCGCTGCCCCTCTCCGCAGCCGAGACCGTGTCACTGGCGGCCTTGCCCGGGCGCCTCTGGGCGCTCGCGCGGGGCAACCGCTCTGGCATCCTCCGGCTTGTCGTCGCTTACTTTGCACTCGACCTCGTTCTCTCGGAAATCGAAATCGAGCTTCCCTCTCCGTTTGTGGACGGGTCGTTCGGAGACTGGTCGGTCGACGCCGTCGAATCGTGCCTCAGAGCCGCGCTGGCCTTGTTCGCCGATGCCGCTTCGGTGGCGCTCTATCTGGCACTTCGGCGCCTCGAAGACCTTTCGTCGCCGTCGGGCCTCGTGCAGGCTTTCGACTGAGCCCGTATCACGCCCGATCGAACTTGTCGGCGCGACGATGGCCGAAGAGGAGCCGGCGCTCCAGCCGGTCCCGCAGGGCGGCGTAATAGGCGTCGAGGAACGCGCCGTCCTCCTCACGGTCCGACCAGCCGATGCGGCGGCGGATCCGGTCTGCTACGGCGGCCAACGTGGTGGGGTCGTGGGCCCGCAACACCTGTTCCAAGAGCTGCAGCTCCTTGACCCCGTAGGCGTCGACCTGCGCCCGGGTAAAGGCCAGCGGCGCCGCGTCCGGCCGATCCGCCGCGAGGTCGGGCAGAAGCACACGGCGCGGTACCCGGACGACCCAGGTGCCGGCGACGAAGTCGCCCGCCCGCATACGATCGCGGTTGAAGAGCGGGAAAAGCGTGAACACTCCGGTCCACGACAGACCCGCCGCCAGAACCCAGCCGTCGAGGCCACTGAACTCGGAGAAAAGCAGGCTCAAAGGCACGAAGATTTCGAGTTCGCGCATGACGTTGCGCGCCAGAACGGCGTCCGCGGTGAGCCGGCCGCCGACGCGTGACACGACCCGCAAACCAAGCGCCCGCTTGCCGGGAGTCGCGGCGCGGGGCCTCATTTCGAACAGCACGAAATAGAAATTGCGGAGAAGGAAGTAGCCGAGCAGCCACAGGATGCCCGGCACGCCGATGGTGCCGGTGGCCCGGATGGCGAACACGGCCAGAAGCGACAGCGCGGCCAGCGCCGCCAGGACCACGATGCTGTCGATGAGAAAGGCCGCGGCGCGCTCGCCGGCCCCGCCGAGCCGAAGCCCGAGGTCGACGCCTTCGGGCGTGACGAGCGAGCGCCACAGCCTGTCGCCGCGGGCCGCCGAGGCGCCGCTCACGTGCCGCTCCGCCAGCGGGGACGATAGAGATAGACAGCCCAGAACAGCGCCGTTGCGCCGGCGATCGCGTAACGCCAGCGCGTGTCGGTCACGGTCTGCCGCACGATGCCTTCGAGCAGGCCTGCACAGATCAGCATGATGAAGGTCCCGGCGAGCAGCGTCGCAGCGCGCCGGCCCGCCAAGGCCGCGGCATCGAGCCGTCCGAGCCTTCCGGGCGATGCCACGGCGCGTCCGATGTGAAAGCCGGCCGCCCCCGCCAGCGACACGGCGAGGAGCTCCGTCACGCCATGCACCAGGAGCCAGGCGCCGAAGTCGAGGCCGAGCCCGCGTTCCGCGTAGACCGCCATCAGGGCCCCCATGGTCCCGCCCGAATAGGCGAGAAGGAAAGCCGTCGGCAGGCAGAGCGCGAAGCCGAGGGCAAAGGACAGGATCGCCACCTGGGCATTATGGGTGAAAAGATAGCCGGCGAAGAAGGGCAGGCCCTCGGTCCCTTTGGCCCCGCCGAGGGCCTCGCGCAGCCTGTCGGTCGAGGCGACGGGGTCCCGCCCGCCGGCGAGGCCGGTCGGCACGAAGCCGTAGAACCAGACGGCGTCGGACCGCACCATCAGATAGGCGGCGACCGCCCCGGCCAGGATGAAGCCGCCGGCCGCCAGCGTCTCGGGGCCGAGCGCGCGAGCGGCGCGGGGCCAGTCCTCGGCGAAGAACCGTCCAATGCGCGACGCCAGCGAAGCCCGGGCGCCATAGACCACGAGATAGGCGCGGGTGCTCAGCGCCTCGAGGTAGTC
>JAYVMK010000289.1:0-10702 GCA_043758995.1 Lichenibacterium sp.
TTCTGACCGAACCTGCCGCCGTACGACACAGGGCGCTCGACCTCATGATCACGGGGCTCGGCACCGGGCCGGGGCGGCCGCGTCTCGATGCCGTGGAGCGTCTGTCGGCGGCACTCGCCAGCGCGGCCGCGCGCGCCGAGCCTCTCCGCCGCGCACTGCACGGCGCGGTTCTGTCCTTTGACGGAGGCGACAACCTGCGCCTCGCCGCCGCCCCGCCCCGCCGTGGCGTTCAAGTCACCGCGATTGCATCCGCGTGAAGGCATCGAAAACTGGACAGCCCTGCGTCACCGCGACTCCGCCGTTCTGCAGCGCGGCTCGCCGGGGCTTCCCTTGGCAAGCTCTGGGCGACAGCCTACATTCAGAGCCAGAGCAGCGTGGCCTTCGGGCGGAGCCGCATCTTCGACCTGCCGCGAACGTCAACGCCTGATACGAGACCGAAATGAACCCCAACTTCAGGAACTTCGCCCTTTGGGTGATCATCTTCCTACTCGTGGTGGCACTGGTTCTTTTGTTTCAGAACCCGGGAACGCGGGGTCAGCAGCCGTCCGAGATCACCTTCAGCCAGCTGCTGAACGACGTCGACTCGAACAAGGTTCATGACGTCACGATCGCCGGGAACGAGATCTCCGGGCATTATAGCGACAGTCGGGCTTTCTCGACCTACTCGCCGAACGACCCGTCGCTGATCCAGAACCTCTACAAGAAGAACGTTCAAATCACCGCCAAGGCGCCCTCGGACGGCAATTCCTGGCTGGTGACGCTGCTGGTCAACGGTCTGCCGCTGCTCGCCTTCATCGGCGTGTGGATCTTCATGTCGCGGCAGATGCAGGGCGCCGGCGGCAAGGCCATGGGCTTCGGCAAGTCCAAGGCGAAGCTCCTGACCGAGGCCCACGGCCGCGTCACCTTCGAGGATGTGGCAGGCGTCGACGAGGCCAAGGAGGATCTTCAGGAGATCGTCGAGTTCCTACGCGATCCCCAGAAGTTCCAGCGCCTTGGCGGCCGCATTCCGCGCGGTGTCCTCCTGGTCGGCCCTCCCGGTACCGGCAAGACGCTTCTGGCGCGTGCCATCGCGGGCGAAGCCAACGTGCCCTTCTTCACCATCTCGGGTTCGGACTTCGTCGAAATGTTCGTCGGCGTTGGCGCAAGTCGCGTCCGCGACATGTTCGAGCAGGCCAAGAAGAACGCGCCCTGCATTATCTTCATCGACGAGATCGACGCTGTCGGTCGTCACCGCGGTGCGGGTCTCGGTGGCGGCAACGACGAGCGCGAGCAGACGCTGAACCAACTCCTCGTCGAGATGGACGGCTTCGAGGCCAACGAGGGTATCATCCTGATCGCGGCGACCAACCGCCCTGACGTGCTCGATCCCGCGCTGCTGCGTCCGGGCCGTTTCGATCGCCAGATTACCGTGCCGAACCCGGACGTCGTCGGCCGCGAGCGCATCCTCAAGGTGCATGTCCGCAAGGTGCCCCTGTCGCCCGACGTCGACCTCAAGACTGTCGCGCGCGGTACCCCGGGGTTCTCCGGCGCCGACCTTATGAACCTCGTCAACGAATCGGCGCTGATGGCGGCCCGCCGCGGCAAGCGCATCGTCACGATGTCGGAGTTCGAGGACGCCAAGGACAAGATCATGATGGGCGCCGAGCGCCGCACCTTGGTCATGACCGAACAGGAGAAGATGCTGACCGCCTATCACGAAGGCGGTCACGCTCTCGTGGCGCTGAACGTCCCCGCGACCGATCCCGTCCACAAGGCGACGATCATTCCGCGTGGCCGGGCTCTCGGCATGGTCATGCAGCTTCCCGAGCGCGACAAACTGTCGATGAGCTACGAGCAGATGACCTCGCGTCTCGCCGTTCTCATGGGCGGCCGCGTCGCCGAGGAGATCATCTTCGGCAAGGAGAAGGTGACGTCGGGTGCGCAGTCGGACATCGAGCAGGCGACCAAGCTGGCGCGTGCCATGGTGACCCGCTGGGGCTTCTCGGACGAGCTCGGAACCGTGATGTACGGCGAGAACCAGGAAGAGGTGTTCCTCGGCTATTCGATGGGCAAGCAGAATAACATCTCGGAATCGACGTCGCAGAAGATCGACTCGGAGGTGCGGCGCCTCGTGGAATCGGGTCTCGCCGATGCCACGCACATTATTACGACCAAGCGCGCCGACCTCGAAGCTCTTGCTCAGGGCTTGCTCGAATACGAGACGCTGAGCGGCGATGAGATCCGCGGCGTCATCAAGGGGATCCCGCCGATCCGCGATACGGGCGATGAGCCGGCTCCGCCGCGCGCCTCCCCGGTCCCCAACGTCGGCAAGACCCGGCCGCGTCAGGGCCCCGAGGGCGGGCTGGAGCCCCAGCCGTCGGCGTAAGCGCCGCGAACATCTGAAAAGCCCGGCCCTCGCGCCGGGCTTTTTCGTGTGACACGAGATTTGGCCTTGTGGCACCCCGGCCGGGCACAACGGCTCACACTCAAGCCGAATATTTGCAGACGTTCCTTCCCGGACGAGTGAACGTGGAATCCCGCGCCACCGAGGCAGTCGCTGTGGCGTTGATGGATCGACAGCGCCAGAGCAGGACCGCCATGCCAGACCTCGCCGATCTCTTTCCCGGTTTCGGGTCCCATACGACATCCACCGACGCCGGGCGGATCTTCGCGCGCGTGGGCGGCTCGGGCCCGCCGCTGGTGCTGCTGCACGGCTTTCCCGAGACTGGCGCGATGTGGCACCGGGTTGCCCCCGCTCTGGCGGGCCTGTTCACGCTCGTCGTCCCGGACCTCCGCGGCTACGGCTGGTCCTCAGCCCCGTCGAGCCACGGCGGGTCGGCCTACACAAAGCGCGTGATGGGGACCGATATCGTCGCCCTGATGGAGGATCTCGGTCACGCGCGGTTCCGCCTGGCCGGCCACGACCGCGGCGCGCGGGTAGGCTATCGCCTGGCGCTCGATCAGCCGGGCCGTATCGACAGGCTGGCGCTGCTCGACATCATCCCCACGATCGCCGTTTGGCGCGCCCGCGAAATCGACCCGGAGGTCTCGCCTCACTGGCCCTGGCTCGCCGGCCCTGAGCCGCAGCGCGAGGAGATGATCAAGAGCGACCCGGACGCCTACTTTCAAGGCCTGATGGCTCAATGGACGGAAGCCAAGAGCCTCGCCGGCTTCGCGCCCGAGGCACTGGCGCAGTATTGCGCGGCCTGGGGCGATCCGTCCCGCATCCATGCCATGTGCGAGGACTATCGCGCGGGCGCGACGATCGACGTGGAAGCCGATCGCGTCGATGAGGCGGCCGGTCGGACGATCACCTGTCCGACCCTCATCCTGGCCAGTCGGCACAATCTGGTCCGACCCGGCGCTCCGGCCCCGATCGACGTCTGGCGCGGCTCCTTCACCCCCGAAGCCGAGGGTGCCGAAATCGACAGTGGACATTTCATGGCGGAAGAGAACCCGGAAGCCACCCTGGCCGCCCTGACGGCTTTCCTTTGACCGATCCGGAAGAGAAAAAGCCGGTCGCTGGTCTTGGTCTCGCGCTCGGTGCGGGCGGGGCGCGAGGACTGGCGCATGTGGTCTTGCTCGAGGCTCTCGACGACCTCGGGGTCAAGCCCGTCGCCATGACGGGCACCTCGATCGGCGCGGTCGTGGGCGCCTGCTACGCGGCCGGGCTGTCAGGTCGAGAGTTGCGGTCTCACCTGCTGCGCGTGCTCGGTCGACGCCATCGGGTCATGTCGTTGCTGCTCGAGGCGCGGGTCGGCCGATTTACCGCCGTGCTCCGCGGCGGTCTCGCCAACCCTGTCATGGTGGATGCCGAACTGGTGCTCTCCGCCTTCTGGCCCGCCGGCATGCCGGACAGGTTCGAGGACCTCGCCATCCCGTTCACGGCCGTAGTGACGGATTTCTACGCCCGGGAGGAGCTGGTCATCGCCGAAGGGGCTTTACGCAGCGCCGTCGCGGGCTCCATGGCCATCCCGGGTCTCGTCCGTCCCGTTCTGCGCGAGGGCCGCACCCTCGTCGACGGAGCCGCCACCAACCCCCTGCCCTATGACCGGCTTCCGCCTCACGCGACGCGCGTCGTCGCCTGCGATGTCGTGGCTGGACCGGTGTCGGGCGACGACGAGGCGCCGACGCCCTTTCAGGCCATGTTCGGCTCGGCGCAGATCATGCAAAGCGCCATCACGGCCAAGATGCTGCGTGAACGCGCGCCGGATCTGCTGATCCGGCCGCCCGTCAGCGACTTCAAGGTGTTGGACTTCTTCCGCTTCTCGCGCATCCTCGGCGCCGCCGAGACCGACCGGGACGCCGTCAAGCGTGCCCTGGAGGCCCTGCTGGATCCGCCGGGAAGCGAAGCGCCATGAGCCGGGCCAGCGTGTCGCGTGTTCCGGCGTCGAGGGTGCCGTCGATGCGTGATGGACGGTAACGGCGCTGAAACGCCACGACCACGCGTCGGGTGTCCTCGTCCCACAGTCCCGTCTGAGGGAGAGCGTAGCCGACACGGGCGAGTTCGTGCTGGAATGCCAGAGTGGCCTCTGGCTCCAGCGGTGACGGATCGTCGCCAGGCGGGACCCAGAGACCGATGCCGGAGGCCGCGAGCCGGGACCAGGGAAAGTGTTCGCCAGGGTCCTGTTTGCGCGTGGGCGCGACGTCGGAATGGGCGAGAATGCGATGGGCCGCGATGCCATGGCGCCCGATGATGTCGCGGCAGAGCGCGATCACGGACACGATCTGCTGGTCGGGATAGGGCGGCAGGCCGAAATCGTGGCCGCCGTTGACGATCTCGATGCCGATCGAGGCGGAGTTGAGATCTGACCCGCCTGCCCATGTGCCCCGTCCGGCGTGCCAGGCGCGATGCATCTCGGGCACGAGTTGGAAGACGGTTCCGTCTTCCTCGACCACATAATGGGCCGAGACCTCGGCGGCGGGTTCGCAGAGACGGGCCAAGGCCGCGGCGCCACTGACCATGCCGGTGTAGTGCAGCAGGATGGCGTCCGGCCGGCCTGTGCCGCGACGCTCGTTGTGATTGGGCGAAGGCCGGACGGCCGCCACGAAGCGGCTGTCCGGCGAGAAGGGGAGGTCCCCCGTCACTCCGTCAGTAGTTCGACGGCGGGACGGCGCGATAGCCGGCGAGCTTGAGGCAGACCGGCTGGCCATATTCGTCCTGGCCCATCTTGGCGCACGCACGCGGCGGCGGGCCATAGCCCTCGACCGGCAGCGGCGCGTAGCGCGGCGTCGAGGCCGCACCCAGAACGGCTCCGCTGCCCGCGCCGATTGCGGCGCCCGCCAGAGCACCGCCGGGGCGGCCCGTCGCCAAGCCGCCGATCAGCGCGCCCGTGGTGCCGCCGATCAGCGCTCCACGGCCAGCATTATACTCTTCCGGCGTCTGCGCAGCGCAGCCCGCCAGTGCCAGCGCCATGGCGGCGCCCGCCGCAGCGAATCTCAATCCCATGTCCACTCCTCGCGGCACGACGTCGTGACCTGAACACCCCGCTTGCATCTTGCGGATGACAGGGTGAATGCCAGCCTAATCTTTTGCGCTGGCGTCGAACCTTTGCGGGCCGACCGAAGCTCCCTTCCCGAGGAAACGCGGCTTTTGTCGGGACGCACTTCGCGAAACTGCGTCCGAACAGGTTCGGACAGATGTCCGACGCGATTCCGCCCAACCCCGTGTCAAAAACCACACAGGTGACAAAAAACGTCTTGCCGTTCCGGGCTTTCATCGGCCTTAAACGACTGGGCCGGGCAGCGAGCCCGGATTCCGTCGCATTTCCGGAACGGTCTGGCGGCGTTCAACAGAATGGAGGAAGCGGCTTGTCTTCTATGTCGCGTGCGATTATCGCGGCCGGCACCTTGCTGGCCTCCGCTTCGCTGGCCCAGGCCGGCGACCATGCGAGTTTTTCGCCCGACCTGCTGGAGCCTTCCGCCACCGCCGCCCCTCTGCAGCCTGCTGCTCCCGCCGCCGCGGCGGACTCGGCAGCGACGAGCCATAGCCGCACGCCACGTCGCCGCACTCGCGTCGCCCGAAGCCGAACGCCGAGGAGCGCGGCGTTTGCGGGACTGAAGCCCAGCCTCGATGCTGCCGGCAAGCCGTTGACCATCGGTACCATCCCGGCCCCATTGCCGCCGACGCATGAGGACGGTCAGGTCGCCGATGCCGTCGCGACTCTGGAAACGCCGTCGCCGTCTGGTGCCGTCGAGGCGGCGGCTCCTACTCCCGAGGCACCGCGGAGCGCCTCTGGCCCGCGTGAGGCAGGCTCGGAGACCGTCGCGGCGCTGCTCGCCAAACATGCATTCGAGAACGGTGTCCCCCTGGCCCTGGCCAAGGCGGTGGTGCGGATCGAGAGTCGCGGCAACGCCCATGCGGCCAACCACGGCGCCCTCGGCCTGATGCAGATCAAATACGGGACAGCTCGCGCCGTCGGCTTCGCCGGGCCTGCGGTGGCGCTCTTCGTCGCCGAGATCAACCTGCGCTACGGCATGAAGGTGCTGGGACAGGCCTACAAGGCGGCCGGCGGCGACACGTGCGGGGCCCTGATGCGCTACCAGTCCGGCCACCTGGCGCGGCACATGAACGCCGCGAACCGGGCTTATTGTTCGCGGGCCCGCTCTTTCATGGCCGGCAACTGACCCGAGGTGCGGCATGGCGGACTGGAATCCCAATCTCTACACCCGTTTCGAGGACGAGCGGACGCGTCCCGCCGCTGAACTCTTGGCCCGCGTGGGGCTGGGGTCGCCGAAATTGGCGATCGACATCGGCTGCGGCCCCGGCAATTCGACCGAACTGGTCGCCCGGCGCTATCCAGAGGCCGAGATCGTCGGGCTCGACACCTCGCCGGCGATGCTGGGGACGGCGCGCCGCAGGTTGCCGGCGGCCCGCTTCGTCGAGGGCGATGCCGCGACATGGCAGCCGGATCGCGCACCCGACCTCATCTACGCCAATGCGTCTCTGCAATGGGTGCCCGATCACCCTGCGCTGTTGCCGCGTCTCTTCGCGCTACTGGCTCCCGGCGGCGTACTGGCGGTGCAGATGCCCGACAATCTCGCCGAACCCACGCACCACCTGATGCGCAGCATTGCCGCCCAAGGCCCCTGGGCGGCTGCGATCGGCGATCCGGCCATCGCGGGACGGGTCGGCCGCATGCTGTCGGTCGACGCCTATTACGACCTTCTGGCGAGCTCGGCAGCCGAGGTCGACGTTTGGCGAACCGCCTACCAGCATCCGATGAAGGACGCGGGAGCCATCGTCGACTGGGTCAGCGCGACGGGACTGAAGCCCTTTATCGACCCGCTGTCACCCGACCTCAAGGCGGGTTTCCTCGATACCTACGGTCGCGCCATCGACGCCGCCTACGCGACGCGCTCGGATGGACGACGCCTCCTGGCCTTCCCGCGGCTGTTCATCGTCGCCCGTAAAGCCGCCTGAACGAACGCCGGTCGGCGCGGCGTCGTCCACGAAGGCGCGGCGCCGAACTCGTCAGGGTGGCAGCGGGTTCTTCCATGGTGAGCCCCACGGAGTCCGCCGATGCCCGACGAAACGTCCAAGCCCGACTTCCTCGCCGGGGTCGCATGGGATGAGATCCCGGCCGATGGTTTGCTGCCCGGTCGCGTCGGCGACGAGGACGCTTTGCTGGTGCGGGTCGGCGACAACGTCCGCGTGGTCGGAGCGAAGTGTACGCATCTCGGCGCCCCGCTGAAGGACGGGCTCGTCGTCGACGGTGAATTGCGCTGCCCGTGGCATCACGCCTGTTTCGACCTCGCGACCGGTCGCGCGGCGAAAGCTCCGGCCTTCTCCCCTCTCCCCGTCTGGCCCCTGACGGTCGAGAACGGCCATGTGCGCGTCACCCGAGCCGAGCCGCTCGTCCCGCAAGCGCCTGGCGCCCAGCACGGGGGAGGACCTTTCGTGATCATCGGAGGTGGCGCGGCCGGCTACGCGGCGGCGCTGGCCGTGAAGCAGGGTGCGCCGGACGCCCGTTGCATCGTCATCTCAGAGGACGACCGCGCCCCCTACGACCGCACGCTTCTCACCAAGGACTATCTCGACGGCCAGTTCGGTGACGACCGGCTGCCCATGTCGCCGATCGATCTGCGAGGTCTTGGCGTAGACCTCCGCCTTTCGACGCGCGTTTTGCGGATCGACCGCCAGCGGCGCGTCGTGGAGTTGCAGGACGGCGAGGCCGTTCCCTATGCCAAGCTCCTGATCGCCACAGGGGCCGAGCCGAAACGCCCCGACATTCCGGGGGTGGACCAGGATCACGTCCAGGTGTTGCGCAGCCTTGCCGACTGCCGTGCCATCCTGGCGCGGATCGGCGCGGCGAGGCAGGTGGTCGTGCTGGGATCGAACTTCATCGGGCTCGAAGCAGCCGCTTCGCTGCGCAGCCGCGGCGTCTCCGTCATGGTGGTGTCTCCCGACGAGGCCCCGACGGCCAAAATTTTCGGTGAAGCGGTGGCGGACGCTATCCTGGCGGTGCATCGCGACAAAGGCGTCAGATTCCGGCTCGGCCGGAACGCCGTCTCGATCGGTTCGGACAGCGTGACGCTCGACGACGGCAGCAGTCTCCTCGCCGACCTCGTCATCGTCGGTATCGGCGTCACACCCCGCACGGAGCTCGCGGAAGCGGCCGGTCTCGCCGTCAAGGGCGTCATCGCGGTTGACACGCATCTTCGCACGTCCGACCCGGACATTTATGCGGCGGGCGATATCGCACGCTGGCCCGATCCGCACAGTGGCCGAAACATTCGGGTCGAACATTGGGCCGTGGCGGAGCGCCAGGGCCAGGTGGCGGGTGCCAACATGCTGGGCCGGACGACAGCCTTCGAGGAGGTGCCGTTCTTCTGGACCAAGCACTTCGATCTCTCGGTTCGCTACATCGGTCACGCCGGGCAAGACGACGCCATCACGGTGGACGGCGTACCGGCCGACCGCGATGCCACCGTCACGTTCCGGCGGGACGGCCGCGTCGAAGCCGTCGCCACACTGGGGCGGGACGTCGTCTCGCTCGAACGGGAGCGCTATCTCGAGCGCGGCACGCCTCGTTCACCAGCGGGCCGCTTCACCTGAGCCGATCGACGACGGATCGGCTCGGCCGATCAGCGCGGCTGCATGCCCTTGCCGCCCGGCGGCTTCGGCGGCCATGACCCCTGGGGTCGCTCGAGGCTCTGCTCGTGGCCGATGGCGCGCTCGACGATGTCGATGAACTGCTGAAGGTTCATGAAGTCGCCCGCGGCGTCGCCAGCCGCGTGGGGATCGGCCACGATGCTGGTCACGAGATTGCGGCGATCCTCCACGAGGAAGTCCCGCAGGGATCGCAGGCTGTCGATATGCTCTTTCACGGTCAACCTTGTCGAAGAATGCGCCGGGGCGCCCTCAAAGGACAGCCGTGATACCTTAGACGGGCTGCCGCCACCACTCCATCACCGTCTCGCCCGACGGAAGGAAGGTCCTGTGATGCAATTCAAGCGACATTCACCATTTCTGGGGTGATATGACATACGCCGAACCGTGATGCTCTCGCGCTTGCCCTCGCCTACCCGCAACGCTAGCGCTCGCGACCACCTCGTTTAGGCAAAGCTCAGGGCTGTAGGATTGAACGCTCCAGTGTCGGACCTCGAGGCAATCCCGCTGTTCAACGGCGGGTTCGTGGCGGTGGCGCATCTCGCCAACCATCACGGCGTCCTCGCGTCCGCGGCGCAGATCAGTCATCGCTCCGGCCTCGGCGACGAACCTCCGTCCGCCGAGGATCTGGCGCGCTGCGCGATCCAGGTCGGCCTCAAGGCCCGGGTGATCCGAGACCCCAGCGCCAAGCGGATGAAGTCGATCCCGGTGCCTGCCATCATCAAGGTCAAGGATGGAACCTGGGCGGTCTTCGGCGTCGAGACCGAGCCGGGCCTGCACCGTGTCATCGATCCCCTCACACGACGACAGATCCAGCTCTCCGTCGACGAGGTGCTGGAGCGTCTCGATCATGATGTGATCCTCGTCGGCAAGAGCAGCGGGCTCGCCGTCGAGCAGTTGAAGTTCGGCCTCTCGTGGTTCGTGCCGGCGATCAAGCGCTATCGCAAGCCGCTGATCCACGTCCTCGTCACCTCGTTCTTCATCAACCTCCTCGCCCTGGCGACGCCGCTGGTTTTCCAGCTGGTGGTCGACAAGGTTCTGGTCTCGAAGAGCTATTCGACGCTGGTGGTGGTGATCGCCGCCATGGTGCTGATCTCGATGTTTTCCGGGATCCTGAAATATCTGCGCGCCTACGTGCTGAACCACACGTCGAACCGCATCGACGTCGAGCTCGGCGCCAAGCTCTATGCGCATCTGATCCGCCTGCCGATTGCCTACTTCGAGCGTCGCCCGACCGGAGTGATCGTCACCCGCGCCCGCGAACTCGACACGGTGCGGCGCTTCATGACCGACCAGAGCCTGACCTCGGTCGTCGATCTCGTCTTCGTCTTCATCTTCCTCGGCGTGCTGATGCTCTACTCGCCGAGCCTGACGCTGGTCATCGTGGGTCTGATGCCCGTCTACTTCGGCGTCAGCATCCTCATGAAGCCGGTCTATCGCAAGCGGCTGCAGGACAAGTTTCGCCGTTGGTCCAAGGCACAGCAGCTGCTCGTCGAGACCATCGTCGGCATGCAGACCATCAAGGCCTCGGCGGTCGAGCCGACGTTCCAGAAGATGTGGGAAGACCGGCTGTCCCGCTACGTCAAGGCCGGCTTCAGCTCGAATATGCTG
>JAYVMK010000290.1:0-4224 GCA_043758995.1 Lichenibacterium sp.
TCCGAACTTCACCAGGCAGGACCCCTCCGCGTAGCGGGCCACGCCGCGCTCGATCGACACGGAGCGCAAGGCCGAGGCGTCGCGGTTGGAAGGGCGCATGAGGGTACTCCGGGATGCGGGGCCGATGCCCGCAAAGAGTGGCGCTTGTAGGTGATGCGCGGCGGAGGGGCAACGCGGCGGCCAGCGGCGCGAGAAGAAGCGTGTGTTGCGTCGACGAAAACAACGCCCCAAGGCTGGACGGGTCGCCAGAAGGCGGCGGTCACGCTGTGGTGTCGATCGGTCAGGCTCAGGCGCTGGATGTTTGGCTATCTGTGACGGCCGCCGTTACAAGTTCTTAGCCAACCGAGTCGGGCAGAATAGCTCGTCCGTATGACTGCGCTCGTCAAACCGCTAAGTTCATGCCCGTCGCGGCGTGGGATGTCATGGAAGCCGAAGTCGACATAACACCTCGCCATGGGCCCGGCCGTCAGCGTCAGCGTTGGTGAACGCCCGTGCGCCGACAATGAATGCCAGCCTTCACGGCCCTTCGAACGCCCATTGACATTTGTTAATGACGTAACTGTCGGCGCTAGCTTAGCTTAAGCCGTCTTGTTCGGTGTGTTGCGAATGACGATGCCGCTACGCTTGGCTCCTGTTCAGATCCGTGGTGCTCGGGGCATGCTCGATTGGTCTAAGTTGGACCTCGCCAGAGCTGCGGGAGTGTCGGTATCGACCGTTCAACGCATGGAGACCAAGAGCTCTCTGCCGGTCTCCGACCGCGCTTTTGCTTCGGCAAAGAGTGCCTTCGAAAAAGCCGGCGTCAGCTTTCTCGACGATCCGCATGAGGGACTTGGGTTGCGGCTGAGACACGGCTGAACGTTGCGCTCGGTCCTCGTTCCACACTTCCCCAGCAGATCGCTTGGCCCGCCTCTAGTCGGCAGGGCACCAGACGACACGAAACTGTACGTAGATAGATCACCGGGTTGTGGAGCGGCAAGCCGAACCTCAGGAGTTGTGGCGGCGTGAGAGGCCGACGATGATCTACTATTCCTGGTTCTCCGGCCACGGCCGAGCTGTACTGGCCGATGAGCTTGGCGCCGAAGACCCCTTCGCCCTTTCGCCGTCGGAGATCGTGGATCGGGTCGTCGCGGCGGGGCACAGGCCGGCCATCGAGGCAGCGCAGGATCAGCCGTTCCCCGTCGTGGGACGGCTCGACAAGATCGAGCGCGTGGGCGTCGTCTTCTTCGTATCGATCAGCCGCGACGCAGAGGAGATCGCCGTTCAGGAGCGGCGAGACGAGGCCTACGGACCGGCCGGGCGACCTGGTTGAGTCACCTGTCTCTCCCACTCGCGTCCTGATCTCCGGCTCGCTTCACAGCGACCTCTGATCCTTTACGGCCCTCACCATGGCCCGGTGGCTTCGAACTTTTCACGCGTCGGAGAGCGCGCACGAAAAAGGCCGACCCTCGCGGGCCGGCCTCTGTTCAGCTCTGACTGACGCCGTGCCGTTTAGGCCTGCTCGCCAAGCTTGCCGACGGTCCCGGCCGGCACGCCGGCGAGGTTGTTCGACAGCAGGTACTTCGGCGCCGTCCCCATCCAATGCTTGAGGGTGATCTCTTCGAACTTGCCGGCGTTCCAGGTCTGGATCATCTCCAGATCCTCGTCGCCGGTGTTGAGCATGGCATGGCCGTAGCCCTGGGGAACGTAGGCCGAGTCGCCGGCCTTGACGTCCGCCACCTTGCCGCGGCCGCCCGAGCCGAAGAGCGCGATCTGCCCCTTACCCTTGAGGTAGTACTGGAACTCGTCGGCGTTGGGGTTCCAGTGCAGCTCCTTGATCTGGCCGGGCTTGATGACCATCCGGGCGCCCGACATCGTCGTGGAGATCGGCCACTCGTCGACCGTGGCGAGATTGAACGAGCCACCGTCGAAGTCGCGCTTGGCACGTGCGTCGTCGAGGAGCCGGAACTTGTGGGTCGACTCCTTCGGCCAGGGAGCATCGATCGCCTGCGCCACCGGAACGACGGGACCGGACTGGATGTAGGTCTCGCCCTTGGGGAAGCTGTCGAAATCGGCCGGCGTCAGGCCGAGGCTCTTCGCCAGCATGTCGTGGGGCGATACGTCGACCCAGTCGGTGATCGAGAAGGTGCCGTGCTCCGAGAACGAACCGTTATCGAAGTTGAGGATGAAGTGGCAGGGCTTGTCGCCGATGGTCTGGATCGAGTGGCCATGGCCCTTCGGGAAGAACCAGATGTCGCCCGGCTTGTAGTTGTTGATCTCGGTCTGGCCCGACGGATCGAGCACCACGGTCTGGCACTGGCCGTCGATGATATAGGCCCATTCGGCCGCGATGGCATGCCAGTGAAGCTCGCGCGAAGCGCCGGGATTGAGGAACATATGCACCGCCGCGATGCCGGTCGCGATCGGCAGCGAGTGGACGGTGGTTTCCTTGGCCCAACCGCCCGAGGTGATTTTCGGCTTCGAGCCGTCGAGGGACCGGGTGAAGGCCGGCATTTCGCCGATGTCCTTCGCGTCGTGATAGGCGACGGGCGCACCCGGCGGAAGCTGCTGGGCCTCGCGAGCGATGCCACCCTGCCCCGCCTGCCCCTTGTCGTCGATCGTGGTCGGAGTGCCCGCGGCTGCGGCATTCGTCAGGGCCACGAGCCCGCCGGCGCCGAGCGCCGCGGTGCCGAGAAAATTGCGTCTGCTGGTATCCATCTCGGATGTCCCTCCAGGTTGCCTCAGCTCGTCTAAGTGCCAGCTGAGTCTTGTTGTATGCATTACAGGCGGAACGAGGCGACGGCAATCGATCGGAGCGCGCGTCTTCGAAGAGACTTCACAAAAGTGTCTTGCGACCATCGGCGATTGGTGATGTCGCGAAGAGGTCGGCGGCGGCGACGCATGCGAGGGCGACGGTTTGCGTAGCCCTCGCCGGCGACCTGACCGAGAGCGCGGCCTCTCTACCGCGGCAGCGGCTCCCCCCGGGTTTCGACCGCGAAAGGTATGACGAGCAGCCCGAGGCCGAAGGCCACGGCCGTCCAGGCCACTGGGGTGCCGAGCGTCCCCATCCCGTGAACCGCCGAACCCAGCGCGAAATTGACCGCGGCCCCGATGAAGCGCCCGACCGAGGTGCAGAATGCGAAGGCGGTCGCTCTGACCTCGGTGCCGAAGAGTTCGGGCAGCCAGAGCGAGAACAGGGCGAAATTCGCGCCCGAGAAGCCCAGGAAGAAGAGCAGGACCAGGAAGGTCGGCAGCGCCCGACCGGTCGGCAGGTAGAAGGCCCAGCCGAAGCTCAACGCGATGCAGACCAGCATGCCGGAGAAGAATAGCGCCAGGGTGGGACGGCGGCCGATCCTCTCTGCGATCCCCGGAAGCACCAGACAGCCCAACACCGTACCGATCGACAGGATGCCGGTCCCGTAGGAGGCGAAGCGCACGGCATCGGCCGGAGCATAGCCGGCGCCCTTGGCCAGCGTGATGGCGGCGGCGGGCTCGTAGACCGAGCCGGCCCAAAGACCGATGATGGCGACGGTCAGCAGCGTCGACATGACGAGAGTGCGGTTCCGATAGCGCGGCCCGAAGATCTGACGCAGCGGACTGACGCTGCGCGCGCCCGTGGCCTTGATCCGCTCCCAACGTTCGGGCTCCTTGACCTTGAACAGCGTGACCAGTGACACGACGACCGGACACAGGCCGCAGAGGAACATGGCGCGCCACCCGTAGACGGCACCGATCGTGGCATTCAGCGCTGCCGCGGCGAAGAAGCCGAAATAATAGCCGCTCTGCAGGTAGCCGGCGCCCATCTTGCGGCGGTCCTCGGGCCAGGCCTCGGCCACATAGGTGCCCGCCATGGCCCATTCCCCGCCGATCCCGATCCCGGCCAGAAAGCGGAAGAGCGCCAGTTCATAGACATTCTGCGAGAGCGCCGCGGCGCCGGTGAAGACCGAGTAGATCAGCACGGTCGCGGCCAGCGTCCGGGTCCGGCCGAAGCGGTCGCCGATGGGTCCCCAGACGAAGGACAGGCCCCAGCCGACCAGGAACAGCGCAAAGAGCACCGAGCCGATGTATCCCGTATTGGCCGCACTGGCCTCGATGCCGGAGCGCGGCAGCAACTCGCTGAGCGCCGGGATCATCACCAGGGCGTAGATGACGCTGTCCATGCCGTCGAGAAGCCACCCGCTCCAGGCGGCCCAGAAGCCGATGATCTGGTCCCTGTTCAGCGGCGTGCGGCTGCCACGGGCCGCGGCC
>JAYVMK010000291.1:0-8934 GCA_043758995.1 Lichenibacterium sp.
GTTGCGGAAGACGCTCCAGCGGTTGGCGCCGTCGATCCGCGCCGCCTGGTAATAGGCATCCGGGATGGCTTTCAGGCCCGCGTAGCAGAGCAGGGCCAGCATGGAGGTCCAATGCCAGACGTCCATGACGATGATGACGAACCAGGCCGAAGCGGCATCCTGCGTGACGTTGAAGGGCACACCCGCCGCGGAGAGGCCGGCGCCGAGCAGGCCGATGTCGGTGCGGGCGAAGAGCTGCCAGATCACCCCGACGACGCTGAAGGGGATGAGCAGGGGCAGAGCGATCAGCACCAGGACGGCGCCGACGCGCCAGCCGGACTTCGGAATGCACAGCGAGACCGCGATGCCGAGCGGCACCTCGATGGCGAGCACCACGGCGGAGAAGGTGAGGTTGCGAAGCAGCGCGCCCTGGAACCGCTGGCCCACGGCGGTGGTGGGATCGAGCAGGTTCTGGAACCAACCCACACCGTTCCAGAAGAAGTTGTTCTGCCCCATCGTGTCCTGGAAGGAATAGTTCACCACCGTCATCATCGGGATGAGCGAGGAGAACAGCACGACGATCAGCACCGGCACGACGAAGAGCCAGGCGCGATTGTCCCAGACGCGGGTGTCCATCAGGCGGCCCTCCCTTCGGCGAGGCTCTGGCCTTCGACACGGTGCTCGTCGACGTAGACATGGGTCTTCGACGGGTCGAGCCGCAGCCGTGCCGGGCCGGGTTCGACGCCCATGCCGGGCGGCACGGTCGCCACGACGGTCTGGGCGCCCTCGCCGCCCAGGCTCACATGGGCCAGGAGCTTGCGGCCGAGGTCGTCGACGCGATTCACCGTCACGGACAGGCCCTGGCCTTCGGTCAGCGTGGCATAATCGGGACGGATGCCGAGCTTCACCGCCTGGCCACCCTTGAGGTTCGGATAGGCGGCCCCGAGCGGAATGACGTGACCATCGACCCGCGCTTCGGTGCCGGCGATCTCGCCGCGCAACAGGTTCATCCCCGGCGAGCCGATGAAATAGCCCACGAAGGTGTGTTCCGGGCGCTCGAAGAGTTCCGCCGGCGTGCCGATCTGCACGGTGCGACCGTCGTTCATCACGACGACCTTATCGGCGAAGGTCAGCGCCTCGACCTGATCGTGAGTGACATAGATCATCAGCAGGTCGAGGGCGCGGTGGACGGCCTTCAACTTCGAGCGCAGCTCCCATTTCAGCGCCGGATCGATCACCGTCAGGGGCTCGTCGAAGAGGACGGCGGAGACGTCCGAGCGGACGAGGCCCCGCCCGAGCGAGATCTTCTGCTTGGCGTCCGCCGTCAGGCCCCGGGCGCGGCGCCCGAGGTCGGGCGTGAGGTCGAGCATGGCGGCGATTTCGGCCACGCGGGCGTCGATCAGCGATCGTGCCATGCCACGGTTCTTCAAGGGGAACGCCAGGTTTTCTGCCACCGTCATCGTGTCGTAGATGACCGGAAACTGGAACACCTGGGCGATGTTGCGTTGCTCGGTCGGCAGCCGCGTCACGTCGCGATCGCCGAACAGCAGTCGGCCATGAGACGGGATCACGAGGCCCGAGATGATGTTGAGCAGGGTGGTCTTGCCGCAGCCGGACGGACCGAGCAGCGCATAGGCCTTGCCGGATTCCCAGACGTGATGGACGGGTTTCAGGGCGTAATCGGACTCGCTCTTGGGCGCGCTATTGTAGGCGTGGCCGATGCCGTCGAGGGTGATGTCGGTCATGATGCGGCTCCCTCAGGCCGGCACGGTGGCGCGGGCGGCGAGGCCGGACCGTACCGCAGCCGGGCCGGCGATGCGGTGGCCGCCGGGCCCGAAGACATAGGCGCGTGCGAGGTCGAGCCGCGCTTCCACACCATCGCCGGGTTCGAAGGCGTGAACGCCCGCGACGAGGCAGACGAAGGTGCCGAGCCCGGCATCGGTGGCGACGTGCACGAAGCTCTCGGAGCCGTTGATTTCCGTCACCGAGACGGTGCCGGGGAAAGAGACGACAGCGGTCCCCTGGCGGTCGGCGCCGGTGCCGGCGACCGACACGGCGTCGGCGCGGAACGCCAGCGTAGAGGCGCCGTCGGGTAGCGACGCCAGCGCCTCGCCGGCGGGAAGGCGGGTGCCGTCGGCAAGGGTCACGCTACCGTTGGCGACCGTCAGCGCGAGTTCGTTCAGCGGCGGATCGGAGAAGACCCGCGCGGCCTCCAGATTGTCCGGGTCGCGGTAGAGTGCCGCCGTCGGGCCGACCTGGGTGACGCGCCCTTCGCAGAGGGTCGCGGTGCGGCCGCGCAGCAGTAGCGCCTCGGTGGGTTCCGTCGTGGCATAGACCAGGATGGCGCCGGTCTCGGCGAAGATGCGCGGCAGTTCCTCGCGCAACTCCTCGCGCAGCTTGTAGTCGAGGTTGGCGAGGGGCTCGTCGAGGAGCACGAGCTTGGCCTGTTTCACCAGCGCCCGCGCCAAGGCGGTGCGCTGCTGCTGGCCGCCGGAGAGTTGTGCGGGCGTGCGCTTCAGCATGGGCTCGAGCCGCATCAGCTTGGCGGCACGGGCGACGCGGCTCTCGATCTCGGCGCGGGGCAGGCCCTGCACGCGGAGCGGGGACGCGATGTTTTCGTAGACGGACAGGGTCGGGTAATTGACGAACTGCTGGTACACCATGGCCACCGAGCGGTTCTTCACGCCGATACCGGTGACGTCGCGGCCATCCTCGATGATACGGCCGGAGGTCGGTCGGTCGAGCCCCGCCATGAGACGCATCAGCGTAGTCTTGCCGCTCAGCGTCGGGCCGAGCAGGACGTTCATGGAGCCGGTTTCAAGGTCGAGCGACGCATCGGTGATGAAGGTTTCGTCGCCGCGCTTATAGCCGATCCGATCGAGCACGAGGCTCAAGAGCGGGATCCCCCGATGTGTCTGGGGCTTGGGCACTGCATCCATTGTCCTCCCGGCGCGGCGCCTTGCTCGGCGCTCGTCGTTCCACGCAGAGAAGGTATGTCGAAGGTGGAAAGGCTGGCAAGCGAATAAAACGAAGGCCGGAACGAAAATCGCCGGGGTCTCGCATGATGCGGGACGGCGTGTATCATCGGCGTACGGGGGCCGCGGAGGATGTGATGCAGACGAGCCGGCATCGTGAAGGCCCTGCCGTCGTCACGGCCGTCGTGACCTCTCCTGTCGGCGCACTGACGCTGGCCGCGACCGAGAGCGGACTTGCCGCAATCCTATGGGAACGTGACGATCCGCGGCGCGTCCCGCTGACCCTCGTCGGCTCCGACCCCGCGCATCCGGTGCTGCGCGAGACGGAACGGCAGCTCGCGGCCTATTTCGCAGGGCAACTCCGCAGCTTCACGCTGCCGATCGACTGTCACGGTACGGACTTTCAGAAGCGCGTCTGGGCCGCGCTGCTGCGCATCCCCTTCGGCGAGACCCGCAGCTACGGGCAGATCGCGCGGGAACTCGGCGACCTCAATCTCATGCGCGCCGTGGGGGCCGCCAACGGTCGCAACCCCGTCTCGATCGTGGCGCCCTGCCATCGGGTGATCGGCGCCGCGGGACAGCTCACGGGCTTCGCCGGCGGGCTCGAAGCAAAGAGGTTCCTGCTGGCGCTGGAAGGGGCAGGGCAGGGGGATTTGTTCGGCGGGCCCTGCATGGCGTGAGCGTCGCTGAGTGAGTTGACGAATGGATCATGCCGCGCCGCGCTCCGGACATGGTCGGGGTAGAGAGTTCGCCAGGCCGCTCAGGGCTTCGGGCCCTCGCGGCGGGCCACAAAGGCGGCGGGCCATGATGACCGACGATCGTGAGGACGACCTTCGCCCTTTCGCCTCGCCTCCGTGCCTCATGCACGAGCTCGACGAGACCTTTCTCGGCCTTGCGCGTGCTCCTGTGCCGCGGAGCGCGTCCGGCCGGCTGCTTCCGGACCGATCCCTGCCTGCCTACGCCTATCTTCCGGGTCGCTTTCCCCACCCGATCCGTGACCCTCGAGGGCACAGTCATGGTAGCGCAGGCACGGAGAGTGCCGACCCGGACGCTTTCCTCTGGGGCATGGATCTCTTCGATCAGGGCTTCTATTGGGAGGCCCACGAAGCCTGGGAGGCGCTGTGGCGAGCGGCCCAGAGAGGGTCCGCGGAGCACAGCCTTCTGCAAGGTCTCATTCTTCTGGCGGCCGCGGGCGTGAAGCTGCGCGAAGGCAAGTCGACGGCCGCGCGCCGGCACGGCTTCCGCGCCGCATCCTTCCTTCGCCGAGCCGCCGAAGCTTCGGCTGGCGAACTCGACCCACGGCTGCGTGTGTCGCCGGCCTGTCTCGCGGTCCAGGCCGAGGCTGCCGTTACACGGGTCGTCGCGGATCGCACACCGCTCTCCTTCGACTTCGAACTGGGACGGTCGCGAACGCCATGACGGGAGTCTCTCGGCCGCTCTAACCCTCGTCCCCCTCCACCGGGCCGCCGGCCTCGACGACCTGCACGCCATGCGCCCGGCACAGCTCCGCGGCAGCGGCCGGGAGACGGTCGGTGACAAGGATGTCGACATCGTCGAGGTGGGCGACCCGGACCGGCGCCGATCGGGCGAACTTGCTCGAATCGGAAACCAGCACCACCCGCCGCGCATGTTCGATGATGGCGCGGGCCGCCTGGACCTCGCGAATGTCGAAGTCGAGCAGCGTGCCGTCGGCGTCGATCGCCGAGGTGCCGATGACGGCGAGATCGACGCGGAACTGGGCGATCACCGCCTCCGACTGCGCCCCCACGATGCCGCCGTCGCTGCGCCGCACGCTGCCGCCCGTCACCACGACCTCGATGCCGGGGTGCCGGTAGAGCTCCGCCGCCACCTGCAGACTGTTGGTGATGACGAGCAGGCCCGTGTGTCCGCTGAGCGCGCGCGCCACCTCTTCGGTCGTGGTGCCGATCGTGACGAAGACCGAGGAATGGTCCGGCACGAGCCGCGCCGCGGCCTCGCCGATCAGCCGCTTGTGCGGGCCAGCGATGAGCTTGCGCGCCTCGTAGGCGAGGTTGACCACGCCGGAGGCCACCATGGCGCCGCCATGGACCCGCACCACCATCTGGGCATCCGACAGGTCGTTGAGGTCGCGCCGGATCGTCTGCGGCGTCACGGTGAAATGCGCCGCCAGATCCTCGACCGTGACGCGGCCCTTCTCCCTCAGCCAGTCCACGATCTCGACCTGGCGGCGCGTCGGTGGCCTGGCGCTCTGAAGATTCACGGGCGAACTCACGCGGGCAGACTGAAGTTGAAGGCGAGCGAGATCCGCGTGCCCGTGCCGCGATAGGGCCGGACCTGGTGCATGAGCCAGGAGGGAAACAGGATCAGGAGACCGGGCTTCGGCCGGATGGTCTCGGCCCCGCCCACCGACGCCCCATCCCCGGTGAATTTCAGCGCCGGCGCATACATGCCGGGCCCGGGTCCGCGCGGGTCCAGCATTTCGAACTCGCCGCCGAGCGACGGGTCGGCGGCACAGCCGCCATCCTCGACGTAATAGGTGCCGGACCAGAAGGCTCCGGCATGATAATGCGCCACATTGGCGTGGCCGGCCGTGTTGACATTGGCCCAGGCGGCGACCGTCCAGGCGGGTCGGATGGGCTGCCCGGCGCGATCGGCGGTGAGTTGCGCCGCCACGCCCCTGGCGAGGTCGAGGACCTCCGCCACCGCGGGCCCACCCCAGTCCAGAATGTCCCGGTCCGAATGCCAACCCCCGGCGTTTGAGGCCTGGATCGAGGCATGACGGGCGCGGCGCTCCAGGATAGCTGCCGATAGAGCCGCATTGATACGCACGGAATCCGGCACCTCCAGCGCCGCCACGGGCGTGGCGAAGAGCCCCCGAACCGCCAGATTGAGCCGTGCCGCCACCGTCGCCTCCCGATCGCCGCCGCCCGCTGTCGGCTTGTGCGCAACCGTAGCCCATCGCGGCGGCCGCGACACCACGCCTTCGTCTTTCGCTTCGACGTTCATTGTGATCGCTTGAAGGGCTTCTATTTTCGTTTATTCTCGGCAGCGGAGACGGGAACGCCGTCCCGGGGAGGACAGCCTTGGACAAGACCTATGATCTCGTCGTCATCGGCGGGGGCGTGAACGGTTGCGGCATCGCGCGCGATGCGGTGGGCCGGGGCTTTTCGGTCCTCCTCTGCGAACAGGACGATCTCGCCAGCGGCACCTCATCGGCAGCCACCAAGCTGATCCATGGCGGCTTGCGCTATCTCGAACATCGCGAGTTCCGCCTGGTGCGGGAGGCTCTGATGGAGCGCGAGGTGCTGTGGAGCATCGCGCCCCACATTATCTGGCCTCTGCGCTTCGTCCTGCCCTACCAGAAGGGCCTGCGCCCGGCCTGGATGCTGCGGCTCGGCCTCTTCCTCTACGATCATCTCGGTGGTCGCAAACGCCTGCCCGCCACGCGCACGCTCGACCTGCGCAAGGACGCGGCGGGGCGTCCGTTGAAGGCCGGTATGTTCCGGCTCGGCTTCGAATATTCGGATTGCTGGGTCGAGGATTCGCGCCTCGTGGCGCTCAACGCGCGCGATGCCGCCGATCGCGGCGCGACGATCCTCACCCGCACCCGGGCCGTCAGTGCGGTGCGGGGTGCCGAAGACTGGACGGTCACGCTGCAGGATCGCGCCACGCGCAGCACACAGGAAGTGAGAGCCCGCATGGTGGTCAACGCCGCCGGCCCCTGGGTGGGGCAGGTGCTCAATGCCACGCTGGGCCAGAACACCGCCGCCAAGGTCCGCTTGGTCCAGGGCTCGCATATCGTGGTGCGCCGCCTCTACGACCACGACCGCTGCTATTTCTTCCAGAACCCGGACGGGCGCATCTTCTTCGCCATCCCCTACGAGACGGACTTCACCCTGATCGGCACGACCGACCGGGACTACGAGGGCAATCCGGCCGACGTGCGCGCTACCCCCGAGGAGATCGACTATATCTGCCGGTCGGCCTCCGACTATTTCGCCAAACCCGTGATCCCCGGCGATGTGGTGTGGAGCTATTCGGGCGTCCGGCCGCTCTACGACAAGGGCGACGGTGCCGCCCAGGCGGCGACGCGCGACTATGTGCTCGATCTCGACGCGGGTGGGGGACGGGCTCCCCTGCTCAGCGTATTCGGCGGCAAGCTCACCACTTACCGCAAGCTCGCCGAACATGCTTTGTCCCTCATGGCGCCGCACCTCCCGGCAGGGACAGGGCAGGGCGAGGGATGGACCGGGCGGGAAACATTGCCGGGCGGGGACTTCCCCATCGACGGCTTCGACGCGCTTATGGCGGAGATCCGGCGAGGGTGGCCTTTCCTCCCGGCCGACCACGCCCGCCGCCTCGTGCGCCACTACGGCACGCAGGCGCGCACCATCCTCGGCGGCGCCAAAACTCTGGCCGACCTCGGCCGCGATTTCGGCGCCACGCTCACCGAGGCCGAAGTGGACCACCTCGTCTCCCGCGAATGGGCCCGCTCGGCCGTCGACATCGCCTGGCGCCGCACCAAGCTCGGCCTGCGTCTGACACCGGCCCAGTTGGAAGCCCTCGACCTTGCCGTCGTCGAGAAAGCCGGCGCGGCGCACCCTCTCCCGGTGCGCCAGCAACACAGGGCGTAAACGAGCGGTGGCGCGCGCGTGCCCGCCGGGCGCTGCTGTTTCCACCCCGGCGGACGGGTCATTCGGACTTGCCGCCCTGGTCCTGGTGGAAGATTGGTCGGGTAGGCCGGTCATGAGCGGGCCACTCCACCGGCCTTCCCGCCTGGACACTCGCACCCACCCCCTCTATCTCTCGCCCTCCGGTCCAGCGGGACCGACGCGAATGACGGATGTGACCCCACCATGCGAGCCGAACCCCTGGCGCTCGTCGAGCAGATCAAGCAGTCCGTGGGACTGCTGAGGAGGCATCTTTGACGTCGATACAGCGACGCGACGCCTAGCCGAACTCAACGCCAAATCCGAAGACCCCGAATTGTGGAACGACGCCGCAGCGGCCCAGAAGGTCATGCGCGAGCGGACGGAACTCGAGGATCGCCTCGGCGGCGTCAGCCGTCTCGAGCGCGAGCTCGAGGATGCCATGACGCTCGTCGATCTGGCCGAAGCCGAGGATGATTCGGGGGTCGAACGAGAGGCGATCGATCAACTGAAAGCGCTGAAGGCGGAAGCCGACCGCCGCCAGATCGAGTCACTGCTCTCGGGCGAGGCCGATTCCAACGACGCCTATATCGAAGTCCATTCCGGCGCCGGCGGCACCGAGTCCCAGGACTGGGCCCGCATGCTCTTCCGCATGTATGCCCGCTGGGCGGAGCGCCGCGGCTTCAAGGTCGAGGTTATCGAAGAGAGCTCGGGCGAAGAGGCCGGCATCAAGTCCGGAACGATCCTGGTCAGGGGCCACAATGCCTATGGCTGGGCCAAGACGGAATCAGGCGTTCATCGCCTCGTCCGCATCTCGCCCTTCGACAGCGCGGCGCGGCGGCACACGAGCTTCGCGTCCGCCTGGGTCTATCCGGTCATCGACGACAAGATCGAGATCGACGTCAAGGAATCCGACTGCCGCATCGATACCTACCGCTCGTCGGGGGCCGGCGGCCAGCACGTCAACACGACGGATTCGGCGGTCCGCATCACCCATATTCCGTCGGGGGTCGTGGTGGCGTGCCAGGGCGAGCGATCGCAGCACAAGAACCGGGCCACGGCCTGGAATATGCTGCGCGCCCGTCTCTACGAACTTGAGCTCGAAAAGCAGGAGGCCAAGGCCAATGCCGACGCGGCCTCGAAGACCGATGTCGGCTGGGGGCACCAGATCCGCTCCTATGTGCTCCAGCCCTATCAGATGGTGAAGGACCTTCGCACCGGTATGACCTCGGGAACTCCGGACGACGTGCTCGACGGCGGCCTCGACGGGTTCATGGAAGCCTCCCTGGCGCAGCGGCTCTCGGGACGAACCGTGACGGTCGAGGACGTGGACTGATCGAGCCGAGGAGGGA
>JAYVMK010000292.1:0-2344 GCA_043758995.1 Lichenibacterium sp.
ACGCCCGAGCGACGAGCACGTCAATTCTGATGCACCTCATTTCCCTATCCCGATAGAGATTGACGCGGTTCTTCAATGGGCCGAGCGGCTTCAGAAGTCGCCCAGGTATCGTGTTGATGTGGGTTTGATGATGCGCGCCGGCCCGCATCACCTCGCGAGTCACGGACCTGACCTGTCCATCCGACGAAACTTGGTAGGCCCCGTCGAAGTCAGGGATATCGCGCCACTCAGTCATTGCACCTCTCTCAACCATGACATGTCACGCTGCCGACGGCCCGGGCTAGATGTGTCGCCAGATGCGTGGACTATGACCGACCAAGCCTCGAACACGCTCTGAAGTCGTGACAGGATGCCAAGAACCTGGAGGCACGCATGGAAGCGAGACTGCTGGACGGAGAGCGCGTCGAGGTGACGACGCCTGAAGGACCTCGTTTCACGTTCCCAATCCACGAACTCCAGGCTACGCGTCGGCCGCCGAGACTCGCCAACGGCGCGAGTGACCTACCGGTGAGTACCCCGCTTCAGATCCTTGAGGCGGCTAGGGCAGCGGCGCAGGAATTCGCTATCCTCAACGATCCGATCTGAGCCCTCTTGTTGCAAGCGTGCAGCTCGGGCGTGGTATTCTCAGCGGGCTCGAAGCCGAACTCCGATCCCCTCACCTGTATCTGTGAGGAACCGCAGTCAGCCGCCTCGAGTTGTCATAGCGAAGGCTTGTTCCGAGATCGGCTGTGAACCTGCCATCTCCATTCGCCTAATCGTCGATGTGGACAAGCCGGCCGCCTCCGCTAGATCATTCATCGACCAATCCAACATGCCTCGTGCACCACGGATTTGAGTGGGGGTAATGCGACCCGACATACGCTCTCCCCCTTGTCAGGACTGCAATTCGTTTAGACCGCACTCAAAGTTACATACCTCCCAGGCAGTTGTATGCTTCGCGTTTCAATCAATAGGCTTTAAAACAGTCAGATCTCGCTCATGTTGTTGGCCGATTGGAGGTCATTTCTCATGGCTCGATACTATTTCGATGTCCGCGACTCGCGCGGCTTTCACCGCGACGACGTCGGTGAGGAGTTCGCTGACATCGAAGAATCTTGCGAACAGTGCCAAGGATTGCTTCCAGATATCGCCCGCGAAGAGATGCCCAACGGGGATTTGAACATCATCATATGCGACGTGAGGGACAGTCTGGGCCGTGTCGTCTACCGTGGTGAGCTAACCTTCCGGGGAATGCGGGATCCAGCCTGAACGCCCCTGCCTCAGCCTGTCGAGGCCGAGGCAGACCCTTACAATTGCCGCCTGCCATATCCTGCCGGATCGGCCCTGAACGGGTGACCGTTCCTCGTGAGGGGGCTATCTGCAGCTTGCGCGATCGGTGTCCGGATCCGGAAGGTGCGCCAAGCGGGGCGACCGCATCGTAGCGGCACAGTGGGGAAGTCGCGTGAAGAACCTTGGTCCGAGCTTGGTCGCCCTGTCGCTGTTCATCCGCGACCGCGCCTCACAGAGCGTCTCCGACTTCTTGGTCGTGCATCTTGGCGTCGGCCCGTTCGGGGTCGCAACAGGCATCCTTCGGATCGCCGGCGTTCTCCAGGCCGCCACTCTCACCACCAAGGCGATCTCCGGCCATCTCCACCTCAGCTCAGTGTTTGATGTCGTCATGGCAGGCGTGTTCTGCTGGATCTGCTTTATCTGGAGCAAGGTGACCGCCGCGGCGTCACGCCGGCCGCCTCGCTCCGGATCAGCCACGGCAAGCGCCCTGCGCAGGGACGATTACCTGACGTTGATGGTGGTGATCGTCGGCTTCCTCGCCTGGGATCTGGTTGGCCTCGCGGGCGCATCGTTCAACCAGATGCTCGCGACCGCGTCGGACGTCATGCAGGGTCTCGGCTTCCTGCTCGGGTCGACCTTGTGGCGCGACCTCCCGCGCAGTAGGCGCCGTAGCTACGTGACAGCTCCTTCCGCCACATGATCGAGATGCCCATAACGAGCCTTCGCGCTCGCACGACGAGGCCTTCGATGCGCTTGACTCCCAGACTTTTCCTCGGCCTGCTCGCAACAATCGGTTGGTCAGTTGCTGCCTACGCGGCTCCGGCCGGCTCAGCGATCACTGCTGCCACGCAGAAAGGCGCACCTGCCGCTGGTTCACGGCATCCATCTCGCCTGAAGCGGTATCGTCGGCACCATGAGCGAGGATCGTGACGCGGGCACCGTGAAGGGGCCTGTCGCAACCTCCCGAGTAGGTTGCAGATAGGCCCTCGGCGGCCGACTTTTACCCTTCGTTAACCTTCGAAATTCCGAAGCAGAACCCGAGCATCCGGTTCTGCTCAACGATGGTCCACGGGCC
>JAYVMK010000293.1:0-2886 GCA_043758995.1 Lichenibacterium sp.
TCGAAGCTCGCATTCACGGCCTGGAAGCGCCAGCCTTTGGCCTCCACGGCGCGCTTCACCGCCTCTTCCTGGGCGACGAAGAAGTAGTAGTCGAGGCTCTTGTTGCTATAAGCCACGAACTTCTGGTCGGCCGCGAAAGCCCGCGACCCGGTGACCAAAGCCGCCGCCGCAGTGGCAGCACCGCCGAGGACCATGCGGCGGTTCATCTTGGTATCGAACATCTTTTCATTCCTCCCTTGGGGCATTTTATTGTCGGCGGACGTTCAGTCCCGCGTATCGAGATCGATCAGCTCGATTTTGTAGCCATCGGGATCGTCCACGAAGGCGATGTGGGTGGTGCCGTGCTTCATCGGGCCCGGCGGGCGCGGAATCCGGGCACCGGCGCTTTCGAGCTCGCGGCAGATCCCATGGATGTCGCGGACGCCGAGCGCGATATGGCCGTAGCCGGTGCCGAGGTCGTAGGGCCCCTGCTGATCCCAGTTATGGGTCAGCTCCAGCACCGCATGGCTGTCCTCGGGACCGTAGCCCACGAAAGCCAGGGTGAAGCGACCCTCCTCGAAATCCATGCGGCGCAGCAACTGCATCCCGAGCAGCCGCGTGTAGAAGTCGAGCGAACGGTCGAGGTCCTTCACGCGCACCATCGTGTGCATCAGGCGGAATTTCGCGGCGTCACTCATCGGGTTCGTCCTGTCTGTTTTCGGGCTCGCAGCCCGGCGCCGGGCTGGCGATCCGGGCTTCGAGGTAGAGGCGGCACATTTCGGCATTGGCCTCGGCGGCACCCCGCACGCGCCGCAGGGCCCGCAGGTGAGGCACGTAGCCGTCGGGCCGCACGGGCGCGCCGGCCGCGTCGACGAAGGCCGGCGCCATGGGATCCTCGCCACCGGCCTCGTGGCGGCGCAGCGCGAGGTAACGCAGGGCGGGAAGCCTGAGCTCGGGATCGTCGGCGTCGGCCAGAGATCCAAGCTCCGCCATGGTGGTCGCCAAGGCGGTCTCGATCCCGCGGTCGGCCACGAGGGCTCGCAGCAGGCGCTCCTGCCGCCCCATCAGGGCGCGCTCGAGAAAGGCGCGACGGATCTCGGCGAGATTGGTCTCGGCTTCACCGGAAAAGACCTCGGCGAAGCCGAAGCCACCGGCGACGCCCCGGTTGATGCGCCGTGCCGCGAAGTGGTCGACGAGTTTGATGCGGGCAGAGACGATCTCCGGCAGCCGCTCGATGGCGCAGCGCATGTCGGTCGCCATGAGGAAGGCGAAGTTGGCGGAACACCAGAAGGTGGGAAGCCGGAACACGACTTCGGCGCAACGGTCCTCGACCGAGAGGCTCTCGATGAACCCCATGGCGGCGACGGATTCGTCGAGCTCCGGGTCCATGACGGTGTCGAGCGCCTCCATGATCCGGTCCCGCAGACCCGACGCGACGCCTTGCGGCATCGCACGGAGGGCCTCCGGCTCATGCAGCCGCATCGATCTCGTCTTCCCTGCGCGCCAGCAGGAGTTCGCCGTCGCCGGCCTTGGCGGGCACCGGAATGCGGCACTCGGCCGGCACGTCGATGTCGTAGAGACGCGCCGCGTTGAGCCCGAAGATCTTGCGCTTGACGTCGAGCGTAAGCTGGGTCGCGGCCTCCTGCGCCAGATCGTCGGGGAACTGGTAGGCCATGAGCTTCTCGACGATCCACTTCGGGCTGGTGATCCCGTAATCGGAGCCGAAGATGAGGCGGTCCGGCCCAAGGAAATACAGCAGGTCCGACATCATCTGCGCGAAATACTTGGGTCTCGCGTGGATGAAGGACGGGATTAGGGCGAGGCCGCCATAGACGTTCGGTTCCTGGCCGGCGATCCAGCAGAAATCGTCGATGCGCGGCATGCCGCAATGGTCGACGATGAAGTTGAGGTCGGGGAAGGCCGTCGCCACATAATCGACGTCACGCACATCGAAGGCGTCGAGGTTCAAGGGGTGGATCGTCGGCCCCTTGTGGATGTGGATGTTCTTGATGCCGAGTTCCCGGCACTTCTCCATATAGGGCGCCACGATGTCGTCGCGCAGCGTATAGCCCTTGGACGCGCCGTTCCATTCGGCGGTGTAGAGCTTGACGCCCTTGAACCTGTACGTCTCGAAATCGGCTTCGAGCCGGTCGAGGCCGCGACCGCCGTCGCGCGGATCGCAGCGGCCGTTGAGGATCACCTTGTCGGGATAGGCGTCCTTCAATGCCGCGCACTGGTCCGTGGTGTTGAAGCCGTTGACGTAGAAGTCGTGCAGGTTGGTCGGCAACATGACGGCGACATCGACGTAGCCGTCCTCGAAGAGGTCCTTGGCGGCGCCTTCGACGCCATAATGACAGAACCGATCGAAGTCCCAGCGTTGCTCGGGCGGCGTCATGCCGACATGCGAGCCCCAGAAGCTTTCGATGAAAGTCAGGCCGTAACGGTTCCGCCTGTTCTCGGGACGGGCATCCCAAAGATGGATGTGCCCGTCCACGACGAAGATCTTGTCACCCTGCGGCGTGACAAACATGGCGCTCTCCCTCTGTGGCTTTGCTACCCCGGGTCGTCGGCGACCTCTTTGACCTTGCCGTCTTATGCCATACTGTCCTAATGTCCTACAACTGCAAAATGACAGGGGGCGGGAAACGCGATGCTGGACCTGGAGATGGCGTTCTTCGCCGATCACGGCGCCCTGCCGGCGGGGGACGACGAGAGCCGCTACGTCACGGACTGGTCGCGCGATCTCACCGGGCGGGCCAAAGTCGTAGTACGGCCCCGCAACACGGAGGAGGTCGCCACCATCGTGCGCCACTGCGCCGAGCATGGCCTGTCGGTCGTCCCCCAGGGCGGACACACGGGTCTCGTGGGAGGCGCCACGCCGTCGAAGGACGGCAGCGAAGTCGTGAT
>JAYVMK010000294.1:0-1919 GCA_043758995.1 Lichenibacterium sp.
AGACCGCCTATCACGGCTATGGCGACTGGCGCCCGGAATTCCCCACCGATGCCGACCGAGAAGGCCGAAGGCAGCATACCGGCTGCCATGGCGAGTGTCGTCATGACGATCGGACGAGCCCGCTTCCGCGCGCCCTCTACAATGGCATCGACACGGTTGAGGCCGCCTTTGGCTCCTGTTGCCGCGACGTCGACCAGCATGATCGCATTCTTGGTGACGATACCCATCAGCATCAAGAGGCCGATGACCACGGGAAGTGAGAATGCGCTGCCGGTGATCAGCAGGGCCGCCACCACGCCGCCGAGCGACAGCGGCAGGGATGCCAAAATAGTGACGGGCAGAAAGACGCTACCGAACAGCAGGATCAACACCACGAAGACCAGCATGACACCAACGCCCATAGCGGTGCCGAAATCGGAGAACATCTGGCTTTGGAGTTCCGAGTCGCCTGCATCCTCCAGATGCACACCGGATTGAAGGCCGGCTGCGGCCGCTATGGCGGCCACACGCTTGGCGCCTTCGCCGCTGGTATGCCCGGGTGCCAGGTCGAAGCCGAGAGTGACGAGGTTCCGTCGGTCGTAACGCTCGATGCTGGCGGGCCCTTCGCCGTAGCTGACGTCGACCAGCGCGGCCAAAGGCACCGAGCCCCCAGCAACCGGGACCTGCAGAAGCAGCAAGCGAGCGAGGTCGCTTCGCGCATCGGGGTCGATCTCCACTCGAATCGGAATCTCGCGTCCCCGCTCGGTGTACTTTGGCAGACTGGAGGCGCTGGCGCCGGTGGTGGCGATGCGGATCGTGTCGGCGATAACGCTCGGAGCGACGCCGACAAGGCCGGCCTCATCGGATTTTGGCACGAGGCGGATTTCGGGTCGGGCGAAGGACGTCAGCGACATAGGGCTTACAAAGAGCGGGTCGCGGCTCATCGCGGCCTCCATGGCGGCGGCACCCGCCGCGACACTGTCGCGGTCTGGGCCGACGAGGGCCATCGTCTGCTGGTGGTCGAATGTGAAGCGGATGTCGGGGACCGTCGACAAGGCAGTTGAAACGGCCGCCTGCAGCTCCTTCTGGCTCCGGCGGCGTTCGTCCCTGGGCAAAAGCCGGAGGAGGAACTCGGCCCGGCGCGTCTCCGCGGGTCCGCTCTGCGACGCGCCACCCAGCGCGTAGACCCCGACGACCTCGGGAAGCGCCTTGAGCCTTTGGTTGATCTCTTCCGCGGTGGCCGAGGTAGCGTCCAGGGTCGCGCCTGGCGGCAGCTCGATCGATACGACGAGGCGGGAATCGTCCGGCTCGGGAACGAACTCGGTCGGCAGGGCGCCCATCCCCCACACTGCGAGCACGAAGGACGTGACTGCGACTCCGAGCGTTACCCAACGCATGCCGCGCGACAACGTCGCCCGGAGCAGACCGACATAGAGCCGCATCATGAGGCCGTCGCACGCGGTGACGCTGGCGTGTTCCGAATGATGCGACGGGCGCAGCAGGAAGGCTGCAGCCATCGGCGTGATCAGGCGCGCCACCATGAGAGAAAAGAAGACCGCGACCGCGATGGTGATGCCAAATTGCTTGAAATACTGGCCTGCGACGTCGGGCATAAAGCTGACCGGACCGAAGATGAAGATCACCGTCGCGGAAATCGCAACCACGGTCAGCCCGATTTCGTCGGCGGCATCGAGCGCCGCACGATAGGGCGTCTTGCCCATCTGGAGATGGCGGACGATGTTCTCGATCTCCACGATGGCGTCGTCCACCAGAATGCCGGTGACGAGCGTCAAGCCGAGCAGAGTCACGATGTTGAGCGAAAAGCCGAGCAGCGACATGGCCAGAAAGGTCGGCACGGCCGAGAGCGGCAGGGCCAGAGCGGCGATGAGGGTAGCGCGCCAGTTCCTCAGGAACAGCATCACGACAACGACCGCGAGGGC
>JAYVMK010000295.1:0-2133 GCA_043758995.1 Lichenibacterium sp.
CGGTAATGGCATGGGTGACGATCGTGAGGTTCGGTCTCCCGCGCGCCTGGTCGAGGTAGCCCCGGGCCGTGCTGGAGCGGCGCCCCTTCGGGGTTACGCTCCGGTCCATCGGGCCGAAGCCCTCCTGCTGGCAGCCGTTGAGGTCCGTGGTGCGCGGGTAGCCGGCTTGCACGCCGGCCTCCACCATGGCGGCGAACAGGACGTTGCCGCCGGGCTTGGCCGTGGTGACGCTGAGGGGGCCATCGCCGCCGTGATAGTCGTCCGGGCCGACGTCGCGCGTCTCGGCCTTGCGGAAATAGGGCAGACAATCGTGGTAGGACCAGCCCGCCAGACCCGGCAGCTGAGCCCAACCATCGTAGTCGAGGGCATTGCCGCGGATGTAGCACATGCCGTTGATGAGCGAGGAGCCGCCGAGCCCCTTGCCGCGGCCGCAGTCCATGCGCCGGCCGTTCATGTGCGGCTCGGGGTCGGTGACGTAGCCCCAATTGTAGCGTCGCCCTTGGAGCGGGTAGGCGAGCGCCGCCGGCATCTGGGTACGGAAGTCGAAGCGGTGGTCGGGTCCGCCCGCCTCCAAGAGCAGCACGGTCACGTCGGCGTCCTCGGTCAGACGGGTTGCCAACACGTTCCCGGCCGAGCCCGCACCGACGATGATGAAGTCGTAATCCTGCGTCATAGGCGCATGTCCAGTAGAAGGCGGGAAGGCTCTCAGAAGACGGCGGCGAAGTCCGACAACTCGACCTGGATCGACTTGACGCGGGTGTAGCGCGCCAGTGTCTCGACGCCATTCTCGCGGCCGAGGCCGGATTGTTTGTATCCGCCGACGGGCATCTCCGGAGGCGATTCGCCCCATGTATTGATCCAGCAGATGCCCGCTTCGAGGCGCTGAACCATGCCGTGGGCGCGATCGAGCCGGCGAGTGACCACCCCGGCGGCCAGGCCGTAACTGGTGGCATTGGCGCGCGCGATCGCCTCGTCTTCCGTGTCGTAGGCCAGAATGCTCATCACAGGCCCGAAGATTTCCTCCCGCACGATGCGCATCGTGTCGGTGCAGTCCGTGAACACGGTCGGTGCCACGTAGGCGCCCGCGGCAAGGCTGCCGCCGAGGCGCACACCGCCGGCGATGAGCCGTGCGCCCTCGTCCTGCCCGGAGCGGATCAGGTCGAGCACCTTTTCCATGTGGGCAAAGCTCGCGAGCGGCCCGAAATTGGTGACCTCATCGAGGGGATCGCCGACGCGGATCCGCGCGACACGCTGGAGGACGCGACTTTCGAAATCGGCCTTGAGCGAAGCCGGCACGAACACGCGGGTGGCGTTGGTGCAGACTTGCCCCGAGCTGAAGAAGTTCGCCGCCACGGCGATGTCCGCCGCGCGGTCGAGGTCGGCATCGTCGCAGACGATGAGGGGCGACTTGCCCCCGAGTTCCAGCGTCACCTCCTTCAGCGTCGAACGGGCCGCTCCCGCCGCGATCTTGGCCCCGGTGGCGGTTCCTCCGGTGAAGGACACCTTGGCGATGGCAGGATGCTCGGTGAGCCACGCCCCCGCCTCCGGGCCGGTGCCGGCGAGCACGTTGAAGACGCCGGGGGGCAGCCCAGCCTCGACATAGATCTCGGCCAAGGCGAAGGCCGACAGAGGCGTGACCTCGCTCGGCTTGAAGATCATCGCATTGCCGGCGGCGAGCGCCGGAGCCGACTTCCACAGCGCGATCTGGATCGGATAGTTCCAGGCGCCGATTCCCGCCACGACCCCGAGAGGCTCGCATCGCGTGTAGGCGAACGACGTGTCGCGCAGCGGAATGTGACGTCCCTCGAGCCCGGGCGCGAGCCCAGCATAATATTCGAGCACGTCGGCGCCCGTCACGATGTCCACCGTCCGGGTCTCGGAGATGGGCTTGCCGGTATCGAGAGTTTCGAGGCGGGCGAGGTCGTCGTTGCGGGCACGGAGCAGGGCGACCGCTCGCCCGAGCACGCGGCCGCGCTCACGGACCGGCATCCGGGCCCAGATCGCCTGTCCGCGCAAAGCGCTCACCACCGCCGCCTCGACGTCATCGCGCGTGGCGTGTTCGACCTCGGCCAGCAGGCTCCCATCGGCGGGGTTGATCGACCGGAAGGTCGAGCGCGCTGCAGGTGCGACGAA
>JAYVMK010000296.1:0-8376 GCA_043758995.1 Lichenibacterium sp.
ACGCGGCGGCGCTGCGCCACGTCGAGCGAGCCGTGATGCAATGCGATCGGCAGATTGTCGGCATTGACGCGCCACAGGTCCCAGAAGAGCTGCTCGGCCTGGAAGCGCGTGTTGACGAAAACCAGGGCCAGCTTCACCCGGCGGATCTCGTCGTAGATCTCCTTCAGGGCATGCCGGGCGGAATGGCCCGCCCAGGGCAGGCGCTCCTGGGAATCGAGCATGGTGATATGGGCGGCGGCGCCCTCCGGCGCCGTGACGACGGCGGGCAGGGGATCGGCCCGGCCATGCAGATAGGCGACGAGCTCCTGCGGCTCGCGCACCGTCGCCGAAAGGCCCACCGTCTGCACGCCCGGGGCGATGCGGCGCAGCCGCGCGAGATCGAGGGCCAGCAGGTCGCCGCGTTTCGAGGTGACGAGAGCGTGGAGCTCGTCGAGCACGATGCGCTTCAGATCGGCGAAGAGCTCGCGGGCCTTGGGGCTGGCGAGCAGCAGCGCGATCTGCTCGGGCGTTGTGAGCAGAATATCGGGTGGGTCGCGGCGCTGGCGCTGGCGTTTCGCCGCCGATGTGTCTCCGGTGCGGGTCTCGATGCGGATACCGAGCCCCATCTCGGCCACGGGTGTCTCGAGGTTGCGCGCGACATCGACCGAGAGCGCTTTAAGCGGCGAGATATACAGCGTGTGCAGCGCGGCGCGGCGCTTGGCCGAACCCTCCGGTGCCGCAGCCGAGAGTTCGACGAGGCTCGGCAGGAAGCCCGCCAGCGTCTTCCCGGCGCCGGTCGGGGCGATGAGCAGGGCCGAGCGGCCGGCCTCGGCGTGGGCGAGAAGCTGCATCTGATGCGGCCGCGGCGCCCAGCCCCGTCCCGCGAACCACGCCAGGAAGGCCGGCGGCAAGGTGGCGGGGGGCGGCGGGATCGGGAGGGTGTGGGGCACTCACCTGATCTAGAGCAGGATCGGCGCCTTGGCGAACATGGCGGGAGCACAGGGGCTATGCGGTCCGGGTCTCGGCGGCCCCGGGCCGCCATGCCGCGATGCCCGTCGGCGTGATAGGCTCCCACACAGTCGATGCGGACGGGAGCGGGACGATGGCGGACGGCGCAGCAACGGTTCAGATCGGGACGTCGCGTCTCAAAGCGGAGATCGCCCTCAAAGGCGCCGAACTCGTGCGCCTGCAGGACGAAGCCGGCCGTGACCTCCTGTGGGACGGCGACCCGGCCTTCTGGACGGGACGATCCCCCATCCTCTTCCCCATCATCGGCCGGCTGAAGGACGATCATCTCTCCGTCGGAGGCACCAGCTACCCGATGCGCCAGCACGGCCTCGCCCGCATCTCGCACTTTGCCCTGGCGGAGCAGGACGAGAGATCCTGCCGTCTCCGCCTCGCCAGCGACGAAACGACGAAGCAGGCGTATCCTTTCGATTTCGTCCTCGACCTCACGTACCGGATCGTCGAGGCGCGGCTCACCATCACGGGAACGGTCCATAATCCAGGGGCGGTCGTCCTGCCGGTCTCCTTCGGCTTCCATCCGGCTTTCCGCTGGCCCTTGCCGTATGGGGCGCCGGCGAGCGACCACGTGATCGTTTTTGCCAAGGAGGAGCCGGCTCCGCTCGCCACGCTGGTGGATGGCCTGCTGTCCGAAAGGCAGAAATCCACGCCTGTCCAGGGCCGCAGGCTCGCTCTCACGCCGCACCTCTTTGACGAGGACGCGCTGATCTTCCTCGCCCCGGCTAGCCGGTCGCTCCGCTACGGACCCGAGACGGGGCGTGGCCTCACTTTGGATTTCGCCGATATGCAGCAACTCGGGATCTGGTCGAAGCCCGGAGCGCCTTTCGTCTGTCTCGAGCCCTGGTCCGGCTACGCCAGCCCAGCCGATTTCGCCGGCGACATCGCCGACAAACCCGGCATGACGGCCATCGCGCCGGGCGACAGCCGCAGCTTCGCCATGTCGGTCTCGCTCGACGCTGCGTAGGCCTGTCGCCAACGCGTGAGGCCTCGCGCGTGGCTTGGGTGGAGCGATCGGTCCGCTGGCCTCATTCCATCAGCGGGCCGCTACGGCAACGAGACCCGGAACGGCAGTCCCTTTCTCGCGCCGCGCCGAGCGGGGTTCCGTTAGCAGGAGGGTGAGGCCCGTCGACGCCAGGGCAGCCGCCACATGATCGGGCGCGTGACCGAACCGCATATCGGGGCCGAGTGCGAACCCCTGGCCTGACGCGATGGTCTGGACCGTGAAGGCCAGCAATCCGCCTGATCCGAGCACCCGCGCGGCGCCGGCGAAAACGGGCGCGAGGTCGCCGAGATAGACCAGAACGTCGGCGGCGACGACAAGGTCGTACGCGCCTGCGTCACTGTTCAGGAGCGCCACCTCCAGCGGTGCTGCCGTCAGGTCGGCATAGATGCCCGTTGCCGCTGCTTGGTCGACCATGGCGGGTGACAGGTCGACGCCGTCGATCCGCGCGACCCGCGACCCCAGTGCACCACCCATCAGCCCGGTGCCGCAGCCGAGATCGAGCGCGCGTCGGAAGCGACGGCCCGGCGCGACGCGCTCCAAGGCCTCGATCAGGATCTCCGGTCCGCGATAGTCCAACGCCTCGACCAGATGACGCGCGAAGCGCGGCGCATAGCCATCGAAGAGCGCGCGCAGGTAGCCGGCCGGAAGAACCGCCGGTGTGCGTCCGTCGAGGCGGGCGAGGTGCGCTTCGGCGCCCAGGAGACCCGCGGGATCGCGAGGCAGGACCTCCGCCCAGGCGGCGCGGGCACCCGCCGCGTCATCGCTGCGCTCCCGTGCCTCCGCCAACGCCGCCCAGCCTGGCGCCCAGCCCGGAACGCGCTCGACCACCTGGCCGAAGAGATCGGCGGCGGCGGCCGGATCGCCTGCCTCCATCATGGCTCGAGCCCAGGCGAAGCGGCGGTCGGCGAGAAGATCGTTCGAGGATGAGGACAAGCAGCGGTTCTGCGCGTTGGGCGGCGGATTCGGAGGTCAGTGCTGGAACCTGCCCGAAACCTCGGCCGGTGAAGCTTTGGTAAAGCCTGCTTAGGACCCCTGGTCCATTCTGTCGCCCGTTCGCCAACCTTGCCCGGACCTGACCTTATGTCGCGATCGCTTCAGTCCCTTCCCCGACGTCTTCCGGCTTTGATGGCGGCCGTGGCCCTGACAGGATTGGGCTTGGTTTCGACCCCGCCGGCAGCCGCGGCGGACCTGCCCTTCATGCCGGCCCAGGCCACGGCTGGAGCGTGGTCCCGGGGCGGGACCGGTGACCACGGCACAGGCGGGTTCCGGGTAGCCCGGGTTCCGGTGCGCCCGACGCCGATCCGCTACGACATCTACGGATACCCGCTGCTGATGAGCGGTCCGAGCCCTCTCGAGTCGGGAAGCGGCTGCCCCGTTGCCCTGGCGCCCGACTATGATCCGGACGGAAATCTCGCCGGCTATTCGCCAATCCCCATGTGCCGCTGACCGGCTGTCTCATGCCGGCCGCCGTTGGCCCCTTGCGCGGCATGCAAGTGCTACTTCGCTTTAACCGAAACTTCGGAATCGGCTGCGGATCTGCCCGATCCATGCCACATTCGCACACCGCGACAGTATGCTCTCACTCGTTGACCAAGCCGCATTGCGAAACTGCGGCACGATCTTATTTACGAATCATGAAAAACGGACGACACGCGCGTCGCCGCTGCAACCAACCCTTCGGGGGACAGTTGTCAACCGTGAACCGGATGGATGAACCGATGAACGATCTGTCGAGACGGGCTGCGTTGGGTGTCGGTGCCGCCATGCTGGTCGGGGTCTGTGCCGTGGCGTTCGAACCTTCCGCCGTTGGGATCGGCTTCGCGGCAACGCTTCTTGCAGCCGCGGCTGCTTTTGTCGCTTTTGTGGCACAGTCGCGCGCTTTGCGGGATGAGGCGCGTCTCGTTTACCGCCCGGTTTACGTGCGGCGGCACGATGTTCGACAGCGGGTCTCGTTTCGCGACGAATGATTCGGCTTTACTTCCGTCGGGCGCCTTGTTGCTCGAAGGTTTCTAGGGGATGGGGCGAGATGGCTTCGACGAATTCGACGACCCACATGCGACGCTTGGGCCTTGTCGTCGTGGCCTGCTTCGTCGGCGCACCGCTTCTCGCCGTTCCCATGGCGGCTCAGGGCCAGGCTTTGCTGCGCCCGCTCACGATCAATCGCGGACTTCACATCGTCCAGGCTTTCGGCCCGGACGATGAAGACTGCGTGTTTGAACTCCGCCGTGTTCCTCGCCCCGGTGGCCAGCTTCATACGGCGAAGAAGCTCGTCTGCAACGATTGACGGCAGGTTCGATCGCCTGATCCGCCTCACCCGACCTGTCCGATGTCGGCCAGCCAGATCCTCACCCAGACGCCGCTCGGCCTTTATTGCCCGGGCGGCGATTTTTATGTCGATCCGATGCGCGCCGTGCCCCGTGCGCTCGTGACCCATGGCCATTCCGATCACGCGCGATCGGGCCATGACGCCGTGATGGCGACCCGGCAGACGCTCGACATCATGGCGTTGCGCTACGGCGAGGATTTCACAGGTCAACGGCAGATTGCCGTGCTGGGAGAATGGGTCGGCGTCGGCGACGTTCGGGTCCGGTTTCATCCCGCCGGGCATGTCTTGGGCTCGGCCCAAATCGAAATCGAGCAGGTCGGCTTCCACCTCGTTCTCTCGGGCGATTACAAGCGTGCCTTCGATCCCACCTGTCTGCCCTTCGAGCCGGTGCGGTGCCACGCCTTCATCACCGAAGCCACCTTCGGCCTTCCGGTCTTCCGCCACCCGGATGCCGCCGACGAAATGGCCAAGCTACTCGCCTCGCGAGTCCTGTTTCCGGAACGGACCCATATCCTCGGCGCCTATGCGCTCGGCAAGGCGCAGCGCCTGATGGCTCTGCTCCGTGCCGCTGGCTACGACCGCCCCATCTACATCCACGGCGCTTTGGAGAAGCTCACCGCCTATTATGGGCGTGAGGGCGTGGCCCTCGGCGAAACCCCCAAGGTGGTGGCAACCGAGAGGCCGAAGCTCGGCGGCGAGATCGTCATATGCCCGCCCGGCGCCATCAAGGACCTCTGGGCGCGGAAATTTCCCGATCCCGTCACGGCCGCCGCTTCGGGCTGGATGCGGGTGCGGGCCCGCGCCCGGCAGAAGGGCGTCGAGCTGCCGCTGATCGTCTCCGACCACGCCGACTGGGAAGCGCTCTGCACCACCGTGGTCGAGACCGGCTGCGAGGAACTGTGGGTGACGCATGGCGAGGCCGACGCCTTGGTTCATTGGGCAGGCCAGCAGGGCATCGCGGCGCAACCGCTTCATCTCATCGGCTACGGCGAGGAGAGCGAGGACGAGGTCCCGGACGTCGCCGCATGAAGGATTTCGCTCAGCTCCTCGATCGGCTCGCCTTCGAGCCCAGCCGCAACGGCAAGATCCGCATGATGGCGGCCTATTTCGCCGCCACGCCAGATCCTGAACGGGGCTTCGCTCTGGCGGCGCTGACCGATTCGCTGAGCTTCGCCGAAGCCAAGCCCGCCATGATCCATGCGCTGGCGGGCGAGCGCACCGATCCCGTTCTGTTTCAGATGTCGTATCATTATGTGGGCGATCTCTCCGAGACCGTGGCCCTCATGTGGCCGGCGCGTCCGGGCGAGGGGACGGCGCCTCTTCTCTCCGAGGTCATCGCCACCCTGTCGACCACCGGCAAGGCGACGTTGCCGCGGATCATCGCCGGGTGGCTCGACGGGCTCGACGAGATCGGCCGCTGGGCGCTGCTGAAGCTGATCACCGGTAGCCTGCGCATCGGCGTCTCGGCCCGGCTCGCCAAGACCGCCGTGGCGGCTCTGGGGTCGCTTCAGCCCGACGACATCGAGGAGGTCTGGCACGGTCTCCTGCCGCCTTATGCCGAGCTCTTCGCCTATGCGGCCGGGCAGGGGCCGAAGCCCGACAGCGTCGATCCGACGCCGTTCCGCACCCCGATGCTGGCCCATGCGGTCGACGAGGCCAAAGACTTCGTCGCGCTCGATCCCGGAGATTTCGTCGCCGAATGGAAGTGGGATGGCATTCGGGTACAGGCCATCACGGGCTTCGAGACCGATGGACGGCCAGCGTCGCGCCTTTATTCGCGCAGCGGCGACGACATCTCGTCGAGCTTCCCCGACCTGATGGACCGTCTGTCGAGCGAGCGCTGGGGGACGGCGGCTCTCGACGGCGAGTTGCTGGTGGTGATCGACGGACGCGTCCAACCCTTCGCCAGCCTGCAGCAGCGTCTCAATCGCAAGACCGTGGCTGCCAAGACCATTGCCCAATATCCCATCCATCTGCGGGCCTACGACCTGTTGGTCATGGACGGCGAGGATCTCCGCGCACTTCCTTTCGAGGCGCGCCGCAAGCAGCTCGAGGCCTTCGTGGCGCGGATCGACGATCCGCGCGTCGACCTGTCGCCGGTCGTGCCTTTCGACGGCTGGGAGGCGCTCGGCCAGATCCGGTCCGACCCCGCCGCGCATCATGCCGGGGACGATGCGGATGCCATCGAGGGTCTGATGCTGAAGCGGCGCGACAGCCCCTATGTGCCCGGGCGGCCCAAGGGTCTCTGGTACAAGTGGAAGCGCCAGCCTTTCAACGTCGACGCCGTGATGATGTATGCCCAGCGCGGCCACGGCAAACGCGCGTCGTTCTACTCCGACTATACGTTCGGCGTCTGGAAGGACGGGCCGGAGGGTGAGGTGCTGGTGCCTGTCGGCAAGGCCTATTCGGGCTTCACCGACCAGGAACTGGTCAAGCTCGACCGCTTCGTCCGCAACAATACGGTGAACCGCTTCGGCCCGGTGCGCGAGGTTGTTCACACGCGCGAGGCCGGGCTGGTGCTGGAGATCCTGTTCGAAGGGCTCAACCGGTCGAGCCGGCACAAATCCGGTGTCGCCATGCGCTTTCCCCGCGTCGCCCGCATCCGCTGGGACAAGCCGACGGCCGAGGCCGACCGCTTCGACGCACTGGAGAAGCTGCTGGCCGTCGAGGGATGAGGCAGATCGGGGACGATGGCGCGGAATGCGGGGCGATGATAGGGAGGCGCGCGGAATGCCGCCGCGTCCCGTCTCCGGAGTGTTCATGACGATCGCGTTGCGCCGCATCCTGACCATCACCGCCCGTCTCGGCCTGGCCTCGCTTGCGGTGGCTGGTGCGACGGCTCCGGCTCTGGCCTTCCAGGTCGGTGATTCGCCCGACTTCAAGGGCTGCGCCATCTGGTTCAACGATTCCGGCGAGCCGTTGCGCAACAAATCCGGACGGGAGATCGGTCGCAAGGTGCCTTGCGGTGAAGGCACCCACAACCGCGACACTTACGAGGTCCTGTTCGGCGAGGAGAAGGGCACCCTGGTGATCCGCGACGCCTCGCATCACTTCGAATGCATTCTTCAGCTCGCTCCGGGATCGGCCACCGTCGTCGTGCCGAAGGTCTGCCAGCACTGGGACGAATGAGCCTGTCCCGTTTGGGCCTTCGCGGTTCATGGTTAGCCGCGCGTTAACCATGACGATGGTCTATTGCCGCCATTGCAGCACTCCCGCGGGAGCCGACCGACAATGGTGGCCTTTTCCTCTTCCAGACCGGCGGCGTCGATCCGCTATGCCCTCTCGCATCGCATGTTGGCGGGCGACAGCGTCGATATCGTGCTCGACCTGTATCGTGACGCGACGCCCATCCTGACCCGAACCATCGCGCAGGTCACCGACGCCGAACTCGGACCGGTAACGCTGAAATGCCGGAGCTATCTCGAGCGCCGGGGTGCTCAACCCTTGGCCTCTCCGAGGCCTCCCGCCCGGGCGCGAGCTTCCAGCAAGCCGCCGCCTGCCTCCGCCCCGGTGGCAGCCTTCGATTGGCTCTTCGCCGGCTGATCTCGGTCGCTCGCGCTCTACCGCTGGCATCGCAGCCAGGCAGCGGCGAAGCGGGCCAGCTGGAGCGTTCCGGTCAGCCGAGCTTCCACAGCCTCCAAAAAGATCGCGGCTCCAAACGTGTCCAGCGAACCTATTGCGCTCGCCGGACCGGTGAGCCGAGACGTCAGTCGGCGAGGGGCTTGGTCATGTCGGCCGGCTTGACCCAGGCGTCGAAATCCTCGCCGGAGACGCCGAGCTTCACGGCGGCTTCGCGCAACGTCATGTCGTCGCGATAGGCCATGAGCGAGATCTTGGCCGATTTCTCGTAGCCGATGTGCGGGTTCAGCGCCGTCACCAGCATCAACGAACCGTCGAGGTTCTGCTTGATCTTGCGGAGGTTCGGCTCGATGCCGACGGCGCAGAAATCGTTGAAGGCGTGCAAGCCGTCGGAGAGCAGCGCGACCGATTCCAGGAGATTGTGCAGCATCACCGGCTTGAACACGTTGAGCTGGAAGTTGCCCTG
>JAYVMK010000297.1:0-4222 GCA_043758995.1 Lichenibacterium sp.
GCTGTCCTGTCCGCGCACCTGAAACTCCCACGCTGATCGAAGCGCAGTGAATCACGAACTGGCTAACCCTCGAAGCCTTTTTCAGCGGCCTGCTAGGGCACCGTTGGGACCACCCTGGCGGCGATCGACGCGGTCGGTCATGAGTTCAACGGTAACCGACCATCCTGCGTCGGTCAGCGGCGTGACTTCGAGAAGGAGGTTTTGATCGCTGATCGTCAGTGGCACCGTGCAAGCCTCGCTCCGCCCGAGGGGGCCTCGAAGTCGCATCAGTGCGATGCTTCGCTCGTGTGCTCGTCCGCGGCTTAAAGCGTCGAGCAGTTTGCGGAACGGCCAGTCCGCGATTTCGCCTTCGAGGCCCAAAAGCCGGTACGCCTCGGCAGAGCAGAAAGCCACGCGGCCGTTGTACTCGAGAAGAAGGAGACCTTGCTCGAGATTGTCGAGGTAAGCTGCAGTCGCACCTTGCACGCTTCGCGCGCTGAGAACCGCCACAGGCAAAATGGCGCGCAAAGGAATGGGCCGGACTTCCATGTCGATCTCTGTCTGGCGATGAAGATAGGCCCACGCTGTACGAACCGCCCGCGTTACTTTAGGAACGATACATCAACGAAATGTTAGCGAGCGTGAGAGGCCTTTCGCAGGACTTCAACGTTGGGGTCGAGGGCAATCGTGACGGATTGGGTTAAAAACCCTCAGCATTCTCCTCGAACTACGGGAAACGTGACGGTGTTATCGAGCCGACTGTCGCACTCTCACAGGTTCTGCCCGGGTTCATCAGCCTGAAGGCGTGGTGACGACTGGGCGGTCGAGCGCGTCGTGATCTCCATCGACAGCAGCACGTACCTCCACGCACCCTGTGATTGCCGTTCGACCATGAACCGGGGCGAGCGGGCGTTCGTAGGTCACGGTCTCGACGGTCGCCGACTGCGCGTCGGCCCCTTGGCTTCCCGCTCGGACATTGAGGCAGCCGTCTCGCTATCGTCCCCCACAAGCGACCAGCCGGTCGCGGCCCGCCACGACGTCAATATGATGGGTGAGATCGATCCGTCCCGCCACCGAAATCAACAACCGTCTCAGCTCTGCCCCGTCCGCGCCCATGTGGTCAAGCACGCTGAATTCTTGAGTACCACGAAGCTCTCTTTGACCCCCGGCACGAAGGTTGAAAGAACCTTACCCCTTGCCAGTAGAGCTGCACGACCAAAGGTCCGACTGGCACGCGAGTGACCTCGATGCTGCATCGGTCCCGCTCGATCTCGCTGGTCACGATTTGCGGCAAAGCAAAAGATTCGGCTCTCGGCGCGGTTCAACGCGGGAGCGGTGTGCGGATTGATCCCTGTGGCGGCTGGAACTGCGCGAGGCGCGATGGCTTAAGGCCGCATGGACGACGCCGCGGCAGTCCGCGACCGACCAAACCTGATCACCGATGACGAGGGTGGAACATCATGGCGACCAAGAACGCGAGCAATCACCAGGGCCGGGTGAAAGATCCAGAGCATGACGGTCGGCTGAAAGGCCACAAGGGTTGCGAGGCCGGAAAAGCCCACGAGAAAGGCACTGAGGAGAAACACGCCGGTCCGAAGAAGTCCGAAGCCAAGCACGAAGACCAGGCAGACCGCAGCGAGCATGCCACGACATCGGCGGCCACGAGCGACAAAAAGTCGGTCGAAAAGGTCACCAAACTAGCAAAGGTCAAGTTCGAACAAGACTCTGACAAGGACGGCGACTTCAAGTCACGCGAGTATACAGACGCCGAGGGCAAAGTCCACCACCACACAAAGCCCTTTATGAAGAGCCAGAAGGGCGAGGGAATAGCCGGCTACCATGTCCCTGTGAAGAAGGCTGGTCCAGTATGGGCCATCCTTCCCACATCGGACTGCCATCCAGTTGCAATCCGAGACTTGCGGGTGTTCCAGACTTTTGCCATCTAGCAATTTTTCGAACCTAGCCGGCTGTGTTGGTCTGAAATACCCAAGAACAAACAGGCAGTTTCTGAATCATCCGTCGGCCTGTGCGTGGCTGGACGAACCCGGGCGCGCTGGGCTCCGAGGCTGGTTGCAAGCAGACATAGCGCAGGTCCGTCGACCAATTCGGGCTCTCATGCCCTTGCGCGCCATGGGCCTGTTCGGGGAATAGCTTTGGCAAGGCACGCCGCGAACAGGCCTCTTTCGCGTATCTTAATCTTTCACTTCGTCGGCGTCGTCGCCGTCCTCCAGGATTTCATCAAGCGTATCGACGATGATGTCGATTTGATCCCGTGTCGCGCTGAGTTCCAGAACGTCGCCGGTCTCGTCCTCGATGTGCAGATTAAAGCCTTGGCCGGATTCGGTGATCGTGAATTTTGCGAGTTTCTTGGTGGCTGCCATAACGGGTCTCCGGTGGCGAGGTACCGGGCCAACGTGCCGCCGTCCAATGAGTTCACCTTGGGAGCGACGTCCATCATGCGCCAACCCTCGGTAGTGTCTCAGTTTGAAACTCGGGAATTACCGAGTTTCGCGCTGTCACGGCCGAGCCTCGGGATGAGGCTTTCCGGCTCGGAGACGCACGACCGCCTCCCTCGCCTCTTGGCGAACTTCTTGGGCAGCGGCGCATAAAGCGCAGCTGCTTTGATTCCTATATTGATCGCCGCGTTGTGATCTCGGTCGAGGACCAAGCCGCAGCTTTTGCAGGCGTAGGTACGCCCTTTGAGCGGCTTCTCGACAAGTTCCTGACAGGCCGAGCACTTTGCGCTCGTCCACCGCGGGTCGACCCTAATGACGCGGAGACCGGCTCTTTCAGCCTTGTTCTCCACGTCTTTGGCAAACCGTCCCATCGCGGCATCCGCGATGACGCGATTGAGGCTGCGTTTGGCCGCAACTCCTGTTCCGGGCTCGGCGACGGTGCCTGCCGCCGATGCCATCATGTTGCGGATCGCGAGGTCCTCCCGCGCGATCGCGCGACAACCGTTCTTGAGGGCTTGTCCGACAAGAGCGGCGGCGTTTTGTCGTGATGCCGTAGAGCGTCCGTTGGCTTCCTTTTCCTTTAGGGCTACGAAGCGGGCTTTGTCTCGCTCGCGATTTCTGGAGCCTTTCTTGGCTCGAGCGAGGCGGCGGGCAGCGCGTCTGACTTCTGCAGCCCGTTGTTTCCCATGCCGGACGTTCGGATATCGGTGTCCGGCATTATCCGTCGCCTGATAGGCGACGCCGGCATCGAAGCCGAGGATTTCGGCGGATGCGATACCGATGAGCTGTTCATCGGTATCGCATCCATGGGTGACCGGTAGCCGGCAAGCAAGGGCCACGCTCCAATCCTTTCCGCGTCGTGTAAAGATGCAGGATCGCACCTGCGCCCCTTCCGGCAACATGCGATGCATGCGGACCGCGAGGGGCTTCGACAGGTTCGGAATTTTCAGAAAGCCGATGGCTCGCGATTTTGCTTTTTTGGCCGTGGGTCTCGAAAAGGCTTTGTCGGAAAGCTCCGAACATCCGAACGACCGCCAACGATTGAAGGACCGATAGCGTGGAAATCTGGGTTTTTCACCCTTGGCGCAACGGTCAAAGAAGGCCTGCCAGGCGGCCTCAAGACGATCGAGCGTCCAGCGCGTGACGACGGCCGCGGAGTTGTGGACGAGCTCACCAAGCATCTGACGCTGTTTGGCCCTGTGACCTCCGCGCCTGCCTGTCGCTGATTGCGAAGACGCTGCGGATCGTGCCGCGCGAGGCGTTCCATGATCCACAGGAGCTTTTCGCCTGGTTGAAGCTTGAGGCAAAGTCGCTCGAGGGAGCCCTGGACACTCCGACGCCAGCGCCCCTGGCGCTCGCGCGTCCGACCGTGCCAGCACCGGCTTTGGCGACACCTTCACGGGCCTTGTTTTGCCTGGGAGAAGGCGGAGGCGGTGTTCCCCGGCGTGACGGCTCCAAGGCCGGTGATGGCACACGTCGTCTCCTCGCCGCCTGAATTGGAAATGGTATGTTCCGATCAAGCATCACCGCCCTGCCCTCGTCCGCAGATCGTCAAGGATCGGAAGGACCGCGGTGTTCGCGCGAGGTCCGCCGCGCCCGAGAGGCCGGTGAATGGAGCGGCCGCTGTAAGGTGACGACGAGCCCCGCGTCGACCTGATCCCAGCCGAGGCTCAGTCTATCCGTTCCAGGATCGCCGAAGAGTTGTGACGTACGCCGCGCCTCGTCGTGTGTGACCCCTCCGCGGTCGCGCCCATCATCGCCATTTTGCCTCGCCCCGTAATCACGTC
>JAYVMK010000298.1:0-5263 GCA_043758995.1 Lichenibacterium sp.
CTCGGCCAGCTCCAGAAACAGATGCGCGACATGGGCCTCGAGGGCGAAAAGGGCTTCGATGCCGCCGGTAAGGCCATGCAGGATGCCGAGAACGCGCTCGGCCAAGGCGCAGGCGGCAATGATGGCGCCGTCGAGGCGCAGGGTCGGGCGCTGCGGGGCTTGCAGCAGGGAGCCCAGGGTTTGCAGAAGCAGATGGCGCAGCAGGGCCAGGGCGGCGAAGGCCAGGGTAGTGAAGGCCAGGGCGCGCAGGATGCGCAGGACGGACAGGGCGAGGATGACGGGACGGGCGGGCCGAACGGCCAGCAGACCGATCCGCTCGGCCGGCCCCGCGCCACCCGCGGACAGGCGACGGGCACCAATGAGGATCTGCGCGGCATTCCGGGCGGCGCCAGTGCCCGAGCCCGGCAGGTGCTGGAGGAACTCCGCCGCCGTCTCGGCGATCCGTCCCGCCCCCAGGTCGAGCAGGATTACCTGGAGCGTTTGCTGAAGCGCTACTGACGTTCGTCCGGCTGAGACGAGGCGATGTCGGATTCGCGACGGACCGGGTTCATGATGGCGAGTTGTCCCGTGCGGCCGATCCGGGAACGCGCTAAACGGAGCTTCGGCCCGGCGAGCCTGGAGAATCAGGCTCGTGATGGCGGACAGATCGGGGCGTGTCGACATCGACCGACGCGCGCCGGAGTCGAGGACTGAGCATGACGGCGCATTTCCACCAGTTCCCGTGCCTTTCGGACAATTACGGCGTGCTGGTGCACGATTCCGCCACAGGAGCCACCGCCGCCATCGATGCGCCGGAGGCTGCCGCCGTCCTCAAAGCCCTGGCCGATACCGGCTGGAACCTGACCGACATCCTGGTGACGCATCACCACGCCGATCATGTCGGCGGCATCTCGGCTCTCAAGGCCAAGTTCCCCGAGGTTCGCGTCGTGGCGCCCGCCGCCGAAGCGGCCAAGATCGGCGGCGTCGATCTCGGCGTGAACGAGGGCGACGAGGTCATGGTGGGCCATCTCGGCGCCAAGGTCATCGCCACGCCCGGCCATACGGCGGGCCACATCGTCTATTGGTTCGAGGAAGCCGGCGTCCTGTTCGCCGGCGATACGCTGTTCTCGCTCGGTTGCGGCCGCGTCATGGAAACCCCGCTCGGCACCATGTGGGATTCGCTCCTGAAGCTGTCGCAACTGCCGGGCGAGACCCAGATCTACTGCGGTCACGAGTATACGGCCTCCAACGCGAAGTTCGCCGCGACGGTCGAGCCGGACAATGCCGTGCTGCGCGACCGCGTCAGCGCCGTCGAGCGCCTGCGGGCCGAGGGGAAGCCGACGCTGCCCACGACCCTGTCGCTTGAACTCGCCGCCAACCCCTTCCTCCGCTGCGCCGAACCGGTGGTCCAGGCCGCCGCAGGCCTGCCGGGCGGCGATCCCGCGCAGGTCTTCGCCGTGCTGCGCGAGAGGAAGAACAAGGCGTGAGCGACCTCGCGGCGCTCTCGGCCCGCGAGGTCGTCCGTCTGCTCGATCTCGCTCCGCATCCGGAGGGGGGCCATTACCGCGAGACCTTCCGCGATCCGCGTTGCGACGCCGAAGGCCGCTCCGTCTCGACCGCCATTCTGTTCCTGCTGGCGGGCGACGAAGTCTCCGAGTGGCACAGGGTCGATGCCGCCGAGGTCTGGCACTTTCACGCCGGAGCACCGCTGGTCATCACCCTGTCGCCCAACGGGCACGATGCCTCGGCCCACCATCTCGGCCCGGATCTCCGGGCCCGGCAGAGCCCGCAGATCGTCGTACCGGCCCAGTGCTGGCAGACGGCGGCGAGCCTCGGCGCCTGGACCCTGGTCGGCTGCACGGTCGCGCCGGGCTTCCGCTTCGAGGGTTTCGAACTGGCGCCGCCCCACTGGCGGCCGACCCCGCGGGGATAGGATCATGGTGGACCTTTACGGGCGCAACCTGTCGCGCCTCGATCTGGCACGTCGCACCGGAAGTCTCGCGCAAATAGCCGGCGTGCGCTTGGTCACGTTGGGTGATGGGGTCGAACGCGGCATCCGGGCTCTGGAGTTTCGCACCGGCACCGGTCTGCGCTTCACCGCGCTCGTCGACCGCGCGCTCGATATCGCCGATTGCGAGCACAAGGGTCGCGCCATCGGCTGGCACTCACCGAGCGGCTTTCGACACCCCGGCCTGCACGAGACCGATGGCGAGAGCGGGCTGGGTTTCCTCCGCAGCTTCTCGGGCCTTCTCGTCACCTGCGGGCTCGACCACGTGGGCTTCAAGGCCGAGGAGCCATCACCGCACTATCACTATGGACCGCGGGCCACGGTCAGCCATCCGATCCATGGCCGCATCGGCAGCGTACCGGCGCGCCTCACCGGCTATGGCGAGCGCTGGGACGGAAATCGCTGCACGCTTTGGTGCGAAGGGCTGATCCAGCAATCCGCCGTCTTCGGCGAAAACTTGCATCTGCTCCGCCGCATCGAGGCGGATGTCGGCAGCGACGAGATCCGCATCCACGATCGCGTGGTGAACCACGGCTTCTACGAGACGCCGCATATGGTGCTCTATCATCTCAACGTCGGCTACCCCGTTCTCGACGAGGGCTCGCGCCTGCTGGCGCCGATCGTCGACGTCGTGGCGGCGTCGCATGCCGGAGAGGCTTACCGTCGCCAGGGCGTCGGCTACCGCACCATGCCGGCCCCCCGAGACGATGTCTCGGAGCAGGTGTGGGAACATGATCTCGCCGCCGATGCGTCCGGTCGCGTGCCTTACGCGGTCGTCAACGACGCGCTGGGCTTCGGGCTCGAAGTCGAGATCGTGAAAGCGCAACTCCCGACCTTCACCGAATGGCAGCACTTCCAGGCCGGCGCCTATGCGCTCGGTATCGAGCCGGGCACGAACCATCTCCCAGGGCGCGCTTTCGCGCGGGAACGGGGCGAGGTGATCACGCTGCGGCATGGCGAGGAGCGCCGCTACGACCTCACGCTGCGGGTCCTCGACGGTAGCGCAGCGATCGACGAGGCGGAACGGCGGATCCGCCTCGTCGGGAGTCAGCCGGACGATGATTATCCGCAGCCGTCGGGGCGGTTCGCACCGCTGCGCTGAAGGTCCAACTCAGGAGCTGGTCAGACCGTTCGATGCTTCTCGCCCGATCCGCCGCTCTTCGCCTCGATGGCGGCCTGAGCGGCGGCCAGCCTGGCAATCGGGACGCGGAAGGGCGAGCAACTGACGTAGTCGAGGCCGAGGCTTTCGCAGAAGGCAATGGAGGCCGGATCGCCGCCATGCTCGCCGCAGATACCGAGCTTGATGCCCGGCCGCGTTTTGCGCCCGCGCTCGGCCGCCATGGCGACGAGTTCGCCGACGCCTTCCTGATCGAGCGTCACGAAGGGGTCGGCGGCGAGGATTCCCTTGGCCGTGTAGGGGCCGAGGAAGGAGGCGGCGTCGTCGCGGCTGATGCCGAGCGTCGTCTGGGTCAGGTCGTTGGTGCCGAAGGAGAAGAACTCCGCCGAGCCCGCGATCTCGCCGGCCTTCAGGGCAGCGCGCGGCAGTTCGATCATGGTGCCGACCGTGTAGGGCACCGTCACGCCGGTTTCCTTGGCCACCGCCTCCGCCATGGCGACGATACGGGCCTTGACGAGGTCGAGCTCGGGCAAGGCCATCACCAGCGGCACCATGATCTCGGCTTCGACCGCCTCGCCGGCATCCTTGCCGGCCGCCACCGCGCCTTCGAAGATGGCGCGGGCCTGCATCTCGGCGATCTCGGGATAGGCGATGGCGAGGCGCACGCCGCGGAAGCCCAGCATCGGATTGAACTCGTGCAGGTCCTGCGCCCGGCGCCGCACCTTGTCGGCCGAGAGGCCGAGCGAGGCCGCCACCTCGTCCATCTCGGCATCGGTGTGCGGCAGGAACTCGTGCAGCGGCGGGTCGAGCAGGCGGATCGTCACCGGCAGGCCCGACATGATGCGGAAGAGCTGCCGGAAATCCTCGCGCTGGATCGGCAGCAGCTTGGCGAGCGCCGTGCGGCGCCCCGCCTCGTCGTCGGCGAGGATCATCTCGCGCACCGCCACGATGCGGTCGCCCTCGAAGAACATATGCTCGGTGCGGCAGAGCCCGATGCCTTCGGCGCCGAAGCGCCGCGCGGCTTGCGCATCGGCCGGCGTCTCGGCATTGGCGCGAACCTTCATGCGCCGCGCCGCATCGGCCCATTCCATCAGCGCCGAGAAGTCGCCGGACAGCTCCGGCTCGCGCATCGCCACGAGCCCGCGCAAGACCTGCCCGGTGGAACCGTCGAGCGTGATGAGGTCGCCCTTCTTCAGCACGACACCCGCGCAGGACAGGGTGCCCTTGACAGCATCGACGCGGATCGTGCCGGCGCCCGACACGCAGGGCTTGCCCATGCCGCGCGCCACGACGGCGGCGTGGGACGTCATGCCGCCGCGCGTCGTCAGGATGCCTTCGGCGGCATGCATGCCGTTGATGTCCTCGGGGCTCGTCTCGGCCCGCACCAGGATGCATTTGCGGCCCGCCACTTTGGCGGCCTCGGCCTCGTCCGATGTGAACACGATCTCGCCCTGTGCGGCACCCGGCGAAGCCGGCAGGCCGCTGGCCAAGAGGTCGCGCTTGGCTTCGGGATCGAGCGTCGGATGGAGCAACTGGTCGAGCGAGGCCGGATCGATGCGGCGGACGGCGTCCTCGCGGCTGATCAGCCCCTCGTTGGCCATGTCGATGGCGATCTTCAGCGCCGCCTTGGTGGTGCGCTTGCCGTTACGGGTCTGCAGCATCCATAATGTGCCGCGCTCGACCGTGAACTCCATGTCCTGCATGTCGCGGTAGTGCCGCTCGAGCAGCTCGGTGGTCTCGACGAAGCTCTTGAACACGTCGGGCATCACGGTCTCGAGCGAGGGCTTGTCGGAGCCCGCCGCGATCCTCGCCGCTTCCGTGATGTTCTGCGGCGTACGGATGCCCGCCACCACGTCCTCGCCTTGCGCGTTGACCAGGAACTCGCCGTAGAGCTCGTGCGTGCCGACCGACGGGTTGCGGGTGAAGGCGACGCCGGTCGCCGAGGTGTCGCCCATATTGCCGAACACCATAGCCTGGACCGTGACCGCCGTGCCCCAGGATTCGGGGATGGAATTGAGGCGCCGGTAGGTCTTGGCGCGGTTGTTCATCCAGGACGAGAAGACGGCACCGATGGCGCCCCAGAGCTGCTCGTGCGGGTCCTGCGGGAAGGGTTTGCCGGTCTCGGAGAGGACCTTGGCCTTGTAGCGCTCGATCACGCC
>JAYVMK010000299.1:0-2971 GCA_043758995.1 Lichenibacterium sp.
GGTCGGGCCGCGTACCGACGATTCGAGACCGAGCGAAGTCATGTTCGGGCGTAACCCGAGGGCACAGTGTCCTGACCTGGCCTTGGTGCCCTGAGCGTGTCCCAGTTCAGCGGCTCAGGAAACGCCTGAAGTGGCTGCAACCAGCGGGGGAACCTCGCCAGTCTAGGCCGGTTTGTCGGTTACGAGGCGCCGGCCGGGATGACCTGGTGGCCCTGCATCGGGACGACACATGACGCGATCATCGCATCGGGGCGCTGCCGGCTCCAACGGGCGCTTCGGCATCGGATTGGCCATTCTCGCCGGCGCAGGTCTCGCCGGCGCGGCCGTCATGAACGCGCGATTTGCCCGCAAAGCGGAGCAGGACAACCCGCCGAAGGGCAGCTTCGTGGAGGTGAATGGCGTCCGCCTGCACTATCTCGATCAGGGACACGGCGAACCGCTGGTGCTGATCCACGGCAACGGCACGATGGTCGAGGACTTCGTGAGCTCCGGCCTGATCGCCAGGGCGGCTCAGCGCTACCGGGTCATCGCCTTCGATCGTCCAGGGTTCGGCTACAGTGAGCGACCGCGCACGACCGTTTGGACGCAACATGCCCAGGCCGAGCTGATCTTCAGAGCTATGGCGAAGATCGGGATCGTACGCGCGACGGTTCTCGGCCACTCGTGGGGCTGTTCGGTGGCGCTCGCGTTGGCCGAACACCACCCGCAGGCGGTGAAGGCTCTTATCCTGGAGTCGGGCTATTATTTCCCGACGCCGCGGATCGACGCTCTGATGGCCTCATCGCCGGCCGTACCGGTCGTGGGTGACGTGATGCGCTACACCGTGTCGCCGCTCCTCAGCCGGCTGTTATGGCCTGTCATGCTTCGCAAGATCTTCGGACCCGCCGAGGTCCCGGCCAAGTTCGAGGCTTTCCCGAAGGAAATGGCGTTCCGCCCCTCGCAGATCAGGGCGAGCGCTGGCGACTCGGCTCTGATGGTCCCAGATGCGATCGAGGCGTCCCGGCGTTACGGAGCCATTACCACGCCGACCGTCATCATTGCCGGCAGCAGCGACAGGGTGGTGGATTTCGAGGCTCAATCGGCGCGACTGCACCGCGCGATGCCGAACAGCGTTTTGACCCGCGTGGCCGGCGCCGGGCACATGGTCCACCAGACGGCAACCGAGGCCGTCTTGTCCGCCATAGACGAGGCAGCGGACATGAGCCTCAAGTCTCGATCTTAATCAGCCGCGGCGCCAAAGGCGCCCCGGCGGTCCTCTCCGAAGACGATCCTTTCGATTCTCTGCCACTCAGGCTGCGACCGGTTCGGGATCCGGATCCCACTTGCGGGTGCGCGCCAGGGCGAGTTCGAACGGTAGCGCGGCGGCGGGCGACGGCGGGGGATCGTCGTCATCGTCGCGGCGCTTCCAAAGAACGCGAAGCCGGGGAATGGCAGGGCGGCGCCGGCGCTCGTGACCCGTCCGGATCGCGCCTGGTACCCGCTCGGATTCCATCGAATCGAGCGCACGAAGCGCATCGAATACGGCGTCGACAGCGACGACCGCCCCGCTATCGAGTTGTCGAAGGCTGGGCTCGTCGGGGACCGCATGAGCGTCAGATGCCCAATCGGCGAGGATCTGGCGCTTCTCCGCCGTCGTCAGATCCGGATGCCGAAGCACCTCGTCAGGGTGCCCCAGCACTCGGACGCGATCGTCGAGGGACAGCGCATCGTACAAAGCATTCGAGAGATCGACGTTCGACATCTCCAATCTCCGCAATCAGGGCTCACCGGCATAGCCGGAGGGCGGGACCCCAGTCATCAACGCGGCAACCCAATCGGATCAGCCGCGCCGCGAAGTCCGACACCTGGGCCGGACTTCGGCTTCTTCGTTGCCAGGCGGGCCGAAGGCTTACGCCGCCCGCTGCTGCCGATCGCCCTCTTCGACCTGCTTCGGGCTGTTATCCTGCGCCGAACTCGGTGCAGAGGACGATCCGATCTGAATTTTTCGCGGCTTCAACTGCTCGGGGATCTCCCGGATCAGATCGATCCACAGCAGGCCGTTCTGGAGATCCGCGCCGGCGACCTTGACGTGGTCGGCCAGATTGAAGGTCTGCTGGAAGTTCCGTTGCGCGATGCCCTGATGGAGCAGGTTCGCCTTGCCCTGCTGAGGCTGCTTGCGACCCGACACCAGCAACTGGGTGCCGTGCTGGGTCACGTCGACCTCGTCGGGACCGAAGCCTGCCACCGCCATGGTGATGCGATAGGCGCTCTCGCCCGTCTTCTCGATGTCATAGGGCGGCCAGTCTGGACGGGCCGTGGTGTCGAGCATCTCGAACAACCGGTCGAAGCCGACGGTGGAGCGATAAAGCGGAGCGAAATCAAAGGTCCTCATTGCCACATTCTCCGTTGAGCAACATGGATAGGATCAGCGGCAGGCCCTGCCGCACCTGATCCGAGCCCCTCGGGGGCCTCGGACATCGCGCGATTTATGGTGGGCGGATTTCATGTTCAAGGGTCTCTGAAAATAAATTTCAGCTTGATTGAGGGGCGTCCGTGCGACCGATCAATCCGGCTCGGCCGCCCCCCCGGTCCCACGTTTTGGGACCCGGAGAACGGGACGTGTTCTCTCCGCTATCCGCCGAGGTCAGGCGTGCTGGCGCCGCTCCGTCAGGGCGCCATGCATGACGCCGCGCAACTCCGCCAGACCGCGCAACCGTCCGATCAAAGAGTAACCCGGATTGATGCGGTCCTTGTCGAGATCGTCGGCCATGAGATGCCCGTGATCGGGGCGCAACGGGATCTGCCAGTCGGCTCGGCCCTCACTCTGTCGTCGGACTTGCTCGTCGAGCAGCGCGATGACGACGGCCGGCATGTCGCTCGATCCACCCAGATGATCGGCCTCGTGAAACGACCCGTCCGGCTCGCGCGTGACGTTGCGCAGGTGAGCGAAATGGATGCGGGAGCCGAACTCGCGGACCATGGCGACGAGATC
>JAYVMK010000300.1:0-20003 GCA_043758995.1 Lichenibacterium sp.
GACAATTTCTGCACTCGTCACCCCTCATCGTCTTTCTTGGGTGGCCGGTGACGCATTTGGCTGGGCCGAATGTCTCCTATCTGCTTGTCAGCTTGGCAGGTTTTGTCGCCTTGGCGGCGGCCGTAGTTGCCTTTCTTCGATCACTGCCGGCCGGTCAGGCAGAGAACGCGAGTCTCGTACTCTTGTCCTCGCCTATGCTGCTCGTCCTGCTCCACTGGATCGGCAAGAGCGATACTTTCCTCATCGCCCTCTACCTTGCAACGCTGCTGGTCAGGCACCGCACATGGCCAACAATCGTGCTGTGGGCCTTGATCATCGCCGCGCACCGGGAGATCGGGACGGTCGTCCTAGTGGGTGACCTTATCCTAAGATGGAAATCTCCTATCGCGGTCGTCTGCGGAGGTCTCATCGGCCATGGACTTGTCTGGACCTATCTCTCCCTCCTGACACCAAAGCCCGCCGATCGCATCGACTTTGCATTGGCGCTCGTGCGGAATGTGCGAACTTGGCAACAAAATCCGGTCACCCACATCGTGCTCGGCCCGGGATGGCTGTGGACTATTCTAGCGCGCCTCGCCGTGGACGCGGACGGCTGGCGCTTCGCTGCTGTGCTGGCATTGAACTTCGCCGCAAGCGCCAATACCGCTGACTTCACGCGTGACTTCATCATGTGCTGCACACCGCTGATCGCTTTCGCGTCCGAGCGTTTCGCCCGGTTGAAGGCAGGAAACAGCGGAATTCCCTGGCCGGCTTTGTTTCTCGTGCAGGCTCAAGTCGCTGCCGGCAACCAGGTGCTCGACTCCTCCTGGACCCGGTGAATCGGCTCGACCCATCGCGACCGACCCGGTCGGCTTCATCGCAATAGCGTCGGTCGGCCTGAACGTGATCGGGAAAGGATCGGCGTATCGACTGCGTGCTCGCCTTGGCACGGAACTTGAAGCAGTCGTTCTCGACGGCAGAGCCATCCCGCTTGGCCCGTCGACCGAGGCGCGCTTCTCATGCCAGATCTGTTCAGCCCCTATACGCTCAAGGGCGTGACGTTGCGGAACCGCATCGCGATGTCGCCGATGACCATGTACAATTCGGTCGACGGCAAGCTCGACGATTATCATGTGAGCTATCTTGGTGCGCGCGCCGCCGGAGGCTTCGGGCTGATCTTCGGCGAGCAGATGGCCATCACGCCGGACGGCCGCACCACGACCTCCTGCGCGGGGATCTGGAGCGACGACCAGATCGAGGGCCACGCCCGCGTCTGCGCCATCATCGAGCGGATGGGTGGCGTGCCCGCCATCCAACTCGGCCATACGGGCCGCAAGGGCAGCGAGTTGCCGCCCCACAAGGGCACCAATGCCGAGGGAACCTGGAAGCAACTCCCGCCCGACCACCCGGACGGCTGGACCTGCGTGGCACCTTCGGCCATCCCCTATGGCGGCGGCGGCCACATCTTCCCGGTCAAGGAACTCAGCGTCGACGACATCAAGGCGCTGCACCAGTCCTATGCCGATGCGGCGAAGCGGGCGCTTACGGCCGGCTACAAGTGGCTGGAGATGCACTATGCCCACGGCTACCTCGGGGCAAGCTTCTTCTCGCCGCTCGCCAATCAGCGAACCGACCAATATGGCGGCAGTGTCGAGAACCGCGTCCGCTTCCACCTCGAAGCGCTCGATGCCGTCCGGGCCGTCTGGCCCGAGGAATACCCGCTGACGATGCGGCTCGGATCGGACGACCTCCATCCCGACGGAACGCAGTTCGAGGACTCGATCGTGGCGATCCGGATGATGAAGGAGCACGGACTCGACCTCGCCGACCTGTCGCTCGGCTTCAACACGGACGAGATGACCAATCCGCCCATGAACGAGGTCGGGTTCATGCTGGGCCGAGCCAATCGCGTGCGCCAGGAGGTCGGCATCCCGGTGGCGACGAGTTGGAACCTCGGCGTTCCGGCCAATGCGGACCGGGCCATCCGCGAGGAGCTGATCGACTTGGTCTTCCTGGGCCGCCCGGCGCTGGCGAATCCACATTGGCCGCTCTGGGCCGCGCGCGAATTGCAGCACAACGACCCGTTCCACTTGGTGCCGCAGGACTGGGCCTGGTGGCTGCGCAACTTCCGCGGCCACGGGCCGAGCATCGGCCTGCCGCCCGCCACGGGCGACGCGCAGTCGGGCAAGGCCGCGTAACGCTGATCGGACGGAGCCTTGGCGTCGGAGCCGATGCCGCTCGCCTCGGCTCGCGGCAGCAGCTCTAGCTCTTCGTTTTGACGAGCATCTTCACGCGATCAGGCGATCCCACCTGATCGCGGTCTGCTTTAGACGGCGAAACCGTGCGACTTCGCCATGTCGGTGAGATCGGCCATTGGCCGGGCGCCGACATGGCTGATGATCTCGGCCGCCGCCAGCGTGCCGAGACGGGCGCAGTCCAGCGTGTCCTGCCCCCGCGCCAGACCCGCCAGGAAACCCGCCGCGAAAAGATCCCCGGCGCCGGTGGAATCCACCACGGCCTCGACCGGGAAGGCCGGAACGGCGCGCAGGCCCGCAGGCTCCACCACCAGGGCGCCGGCCGCGCCACGCGTCACGGCGGCCAGCGCGCAATCGCCCCGCAGGGCTGCGGCAGCGGCGTCGAAGTCCCCGGTCTCGTAGAGCGCCAGCAGTTCGGACTCGTTGGCGAAGACGATGTCGACCTTCTTCGAGCGGATCAGGTCGAGGAACTCATCCCGGTAACGACCGACGCAGAACGCGTCCGACAGCGACAGGGCGACACGGCGGCCTGCCTCGTGGGCGAGGGTCGAGGCTTTGCGGAAGGCGTCCTTGGCATGGGGTGGATCCCACAGATAGCCTTCGAGATAGATCACGCCGGCCGAGGCCACGAGCGCCGGGTCGACGTCGTCGACCGTGAGGTTCTGGCAGGCGCCGAGAAACGTATTCATCGTGCGCTGCCCGTCGGGCGTCACCAGGATGAAGGAGCGCGCCGTCACGGGGCCGTCCGTCGCGGGCGTCGTCGAGAAATGGACGCCGGTGGAGCGCAGGTCGGTCGCGAAATGCCCACCGATCTCGTCGTCGCGCACCTTGCCGATGAAGCCCGCCTTGGCGCCGAGTTTGGCGGCGCCGACGGCCGTGTTGGCGGCCGATCCGCCCGAGATCACCACGGTCGAGCCCATGGCGTCGAAGAGCCACGTCGCCCGCGCCTCGTCGATGAGGTTCATGCCGCCCTTGGCGATCCCGAAGGTCTCGAGGAACGAGTCATCGACGGGAGCGAGGACGTCCACGATGGCGTTCCCCAGGCAGAGGATGTCGAGGGAAGAGGCGGTCATACGGGCTCGCGGGCTCAGGAAAGGCTTGCCGCCTGTCGCACCCGGGCGCCCGCTGCGTCAAGCCGACGAGGTGTCAGGTGAGGAGGCGCAGGAAGAGACCCGCCGCCCGGCGATCCCGGACGGAGGCGATGTTGCGGCGGATCCAGGCGTCGGCCCCGAGGGCTCGGCCGGCTGCCAGCAGCGTCAAATAGCCTCCCAGCATGGCGAGGAGCACGAAGCTCCAGGACCAGACAGCGGGATCGCCATAGAGGCCGAGCCAGAGCACGAGCCCTGTGACGAGGACGAGAAGGCCCGCCACACGCACGAAGAGCCCGAGGATCAGGGCGGTCGCGACGCCGAATGCCAGTAGGAAAGCGAGAATGTTCACGAGGCCGAAGTGGGGCAGCACGACATCGCTGACGGCAGCCGAGAGCTGTGGGACGGCGGCCCGCTCCGCCATCTGCGAGGCCCAGCCATGGAACACGTTGTCCGGGCCGAAGGGCAGCGTGCCCAGCATGGCCCGGAACACCAGGCAGCCGACGAGCACGCGCGTCAGCCAGATCCACAGCAGACTTCCGCTGCGCTGCGCGCGGTCATAGCGAAGGTTGCTGGCCGCGATCATCAAGCTGACGATCACGAGGGCATAGAAGGTGATGAGGATGACGTAACGGGCGGCGCCGAACGCGTCGAAGTCGCCGCTGCTCGCCGTCAGAAAGGCGACGAGATCGTTCAGCGGGTTTGACATGACGGCATCCTCGGCGGGCTCAGGCGCGACGCGGTCGCGACGCTGGTTCAGGCGCCTCCGACGACCCTGGGCGGGCTCGGGCTGCGCGGCCGAGGCTTAGAACAGGTTGGGCTCGGAGGAAATCGCCGAGAGGGCCATCGTTGTCGCGCCACGGAGGTTCGGAGACGAGACGGCGTTCGGCGAGGTTCCACGCCGGCTCTTTCGGCGTTAGGCTCGCCACACTCACTCGCGACGGAGCCGCAGCATGACCGCCGACAAGCAGCCCCTCGAAATCTACGGCTACTGGCGGTCCAATGCCATGTACCGGGTGCGCGTCGCCCTGAACCTCAAGGGCGTCGCCTATCACGAGATCCCGGTGAACCTCGACGCCGGCGAACAGCATGCGCCCGAGTTCCTTGCGCGCAACCCGATGGGCGCCGTGCCGGCCTTGCTGGATGGCGACCTGCCGCCGCTGACGCAATCGCTGGCGCTGCTCGAATATCTCGAAGAGCTCTATCCCGCGCCGCCGATCCTGCCCGCCGATCCGCGGAGCCGGGCCCGGGTCCGCGCGCTGGCAGCGACGGTCGCGGCCGACACACATCCGCTGATCGTGCCTCGCGTGCGGAGCTATCTCACCACCAAAGCTGGCTTCGACGCCGACGCCTTCCGCGCCTGGGTCACACATTGGGTCGGGCATGGGCTAAACGGGATCGAAGCCAACCTCGCCGGCAGCCCCGAGACGGGCCGCTTCTGCCACGGGGATTCCATCACCATGGCCGACATCTGCGTCACGGGCCTCGCCATGATCGGCCGCGTGTTCAAGCTCGAGGTTCCGACGACACCAGTGCTCAGCGCGATCGTGGAGCGTTGCCTGGCGGAAGAGGCCTTCGCCCGCGCCGAACCCTCTCGCCAGCCCGACGCTCCGAAAGGTTGAAGCACTGGTGAATCCATCGACGGCCTGTGCTCAAAGCCGTTGGCTCAGCCTGACCGTCCGCATCCGCCCACAGCCCGATCGGGTCTTTGCCGTTCAGTGCACCTGGGACAGCATGCCGGTGACGCGGGCCACCATGACGTCGGGATGCCATGGCTTCGCGAGGAAGCTCGCGCAGGGCGGGAGCTTGCGGGGATCGACGAGCGGACCGCCCGAGGTAACGATGACCGGCACGCCCGGCCACAGACGGGTCAGGATTTCCAGCAGATCCAGCCCGCTCAGGGATCCCGGCATCTGGACATCGGTGAGGATCAGGGCGGTCTCGCCGCCATGTTCGCGCAGATACGGCAGAGCGGCGTCGGCGGAGTCGAAACACACGACCACGAAGCCGTTGTCCTCGAGTTCGCATGACACGAGGTCGCGAACGAGGAATTCGTCCTCGACCACCACGACGGTCCTGCCGGACCAAGATTTGTTAATCTGTGTCATAGCTTAGGAACGGTAGCCGAATGCGCAAGTTCCGTTGAATTTGAGCAAAGCTGTGAACCATGCTTACCCACACGTAAAAGGTGCTCCCCACCCATGATGGCCGATGCGCTCGCGGCCTTCCGCGAGATCCTCACCCCGCCGTTCCGGGCGGCACTCGCCAAGGTGCTGGGGCTGACCTTGCTGATCCTGATCGGCGCCGTGGCGCTGCTCGATCACGGACTGTTGCTGCTGATCGCCCTGCCCTATGCTTGGTTGTCGACGCTGCTGTCGATCGTGGCCGGCCTGGGGCTCCTGGTCGGATCGGTGTTCCTGGTCGCGCCGGTGTCGTCGATCGTGGCCGGCTTCTTCATCGACGACCTGGCCGAACATGTGGAGCGCGACCTCGACCCGCTGGCGCCGCCCGGGCGGCCGCTGCGCATCATTCCGGCGATGATCCTGTCGGTGCGGTTCGGTGCGCTGCAGTTCGGCGTCACCGCTTTGGCCCTGCTCCTGCTTCTCGTGCCCGGCATCAACGCCGTCGCCTTCATCGGCGCCAATGCCTACCTGCTGGGCCGCCAATATTTCGAGTTCATTGCGCTGCGCCACCTGTCGGCGGCGGAGACCGCTAAGTTGCGGCGGCGGCATGCGGGGCGCATCTTCCTCGCCGGGCTCGTCCTGGCCCTGATGGTGGCGGTGCCGGTGCTGAACCTCATCACGCCGCTGTTTGGCGCGGCTTTCATGGTCCGTGTGTTCAAGCGGCTGCCCGAAGTCGCCGCCGATCCGCGGCGCCTCGGGGGATGGGCCGGAGAAGCGCCGCGCCTATGAGGCCCAGTTGGTGGCGAAGTCGCCGTAGAGCGTGAGCCCGCCACAGGCATAGACGGTCTGTCCCGTGACGTAGCGCGCCTCGTCGGACGCCAGGAATGCGAAGACGGTCGCGATCTCCTCGGGCTCCGCGGCGCGGCCCATGGGGATATGCGCTTCGACGGCGGCGCGCGCCGTAGCATCTCCGGTCCAGGCGGCGTTCATGTCGGTCGCCACCGCCCCGGGCCCGACCGCATTGACCCGGATGCCGCGCCCGGCGAATTCGAGCGCCAGCGTGCGGGTGAGATTGCCGAGCCCCCCCTTAGCCACCGAATAGGCGGCATAGCCGGGCTTCGGGATCGTCTCATGCACGCTGGTGGTGTTGATGATGCTGCAAGGTACGGTCTCACCCGAGGCGGCCTGCGCGAGAAACACCTTCAACGCCGCCCGGGAGCAGAGCGCCGGGCCGATGAGGTCGACGCCGAGGACCCTCAGGAAGGCGGCATCGTCGAAGCTGTCGCCCGGCGTCTCGACCTGCATGCCGGCGTTGTTGACCAGGATATGCAGTGCGCCGCAGCGGCCGGCGACATCCGCCACCATGCGCTCCACGGCGGCGGGATCCGAGACATCGGCTTCGAGCGCGCCATGGGCCCGCGCGGAATGCCCTTCGTCCGCGGAAGCGGCGTTGAGCGCCTCGACCACGGCCGCAGCAGCCTCGCCGTCGCGCCAATGATTGATCGTCACGGTAGCGCCTTCCCGGGCGAAGAGGTCGGCGACGGCACGGCCGATTCCGCGCGAGCCGCCGGTGACCAGAGCGACGCGGCCTTGCAGGCGATGGGCGTTCCTCATGGGCCTGTCTCCTCAGACGACGTGTTCGGGGGCGAGGGCGCAGATGGTGGTCTCGTCGATCTCGACCTGCAGCGTGGCATGGCCGATGCCGAATTTCGAACGCAGGCCGGAACAGCAGGCCATCAGGGCGGCATCGCCCGGGTGCCCACCCGGCATGACGAGATGGACGGTCAGCGCGGTCTCGGTCGTGCTGATCGGCCAGATGTGGAGATCGTGCAGTGCCGTCACGCCCGGCCGCTCGGCGAGGAAGCGGCGCACGGCCGCGGGCTCGATCGAGGGCGGCACGGCGCCCATCGCCATTGTGGAACTGTCGCGCAGAAGGCTCCAGGTGCCGTAGACGATGACGGCATTCACGACGAGGCTGACGGCGGGATCGAGCCAGAGCCAGCCCGTCAACAGGATCACGGCACCGGCGATGACCACGCCCGCCGACACGACCGCGTCGGCCAGCATATGGGCGAAGGCGCCGCGCAGGTTGAGGTCGCCCTTGCTGCCCGCCGCGAAGAGCCAGGCACAGACGCCGTTGACCGCGATGCCGGCGGCCGCCACGCCCATCACGGTCCAGGCGGCGACCGGCTCGGGATGGGCGAAGCGCGTGATCGCTTCCCAGGACAGACCGCCGATGACCACCAGCAGGAATACGGCATTGAACAGAGCCGCCAGGATCGACGACGAACCGAACCCGTAGGTGAACCGGCCCGTCGGGGCGCGGCGCGTCAAGGCATGGGCGCCCCCCGCCATGACGAGGCCGAGCACATCGGAGAGATTGTGGCCGGCGTCGGCGAGCAGGGCCACAGAATGGCTGGCGAGGCCGAACACAGCCTCCGCCACCACGAAAGCAGCGTTGAGACCGATGCCGATGGCGAAGGCGCGGCCGAAATTCGCCGGCGCATGAGAATGGCCGAGGCCGTGCGAATGGCCGTGATGTCCATGGCCTGCATGATCGTGGCCAGAGTGATCGTGGCCAGCATGATCGTGATCGTGATGATCCGCGTTGGGCTGCACCGTCGGGATCTCCTCGTGAGCGGGTCTCCCTCATACCAGAAGCCCCGGCGAACCGAAGCCCCTCGGGCCGCATCTTCGCCGGACAAGACCCGGTGGAGAATCACGACCCTGCCTCGGAACGAAAGCGAGAGCGGGCGTTAAGGCGGTAGCTCCAGCGTGCTACATGAACGAGCATTCCGTTTGCTCGAAGGAGCAAGTCATGTCCGAGGCTGTCGTCCGACACAGCAGGGCCCGGCCGCGTAGCCAACGCGGCTCCCGTGACAGGTATCGAACCCTGTACCGATCATGGATCGTATCGGGCTCATCACCAGCGGAGTTCAGGCGGCCGATGCCAAGGCGTGGCTGGACGTGCCCGCGATCGGGGCCGTCCATCTCCTAAAAGCCTTGGATCTCCCGGTAGCGACGTTCAACAAGAAAGTCAGATCCAACTCCAAGCTTTCGACGGCTGAGAGCGAGCGCGTTCTCGGGTTTGCAAGACTGGTTGGTCAAGTCGAGGCCATGGTGGACGACGGCGGCGATCCGACCGGGTTCGACGCCGGGTCCTGGTTGGCGACTTGGCTGACAGAGCCAATGCCCGCTCTCGGCAACGACGAGCCGATCACGTTCATGAACACGATGGCTGGGCAGACCTTGGTGTCCCATACGCTGGCTTAGATCGCGAGTGGCGCCTACGCGTGACGCAGGTGCTGTGGCGCATCGCGGCGGACACCAAGGACTACCGCGCCGACGATCTCACCGGGCGCGGAGCCGAAGTCACGGGCGGCCGTTGGAACGCGAAAGGCCGAGCCGTCCTTTACACATCCACCACACGCGCCCTCGCCTGTCTTGAAACCGTGGATCACCTCAACGCCAGGGGCCTGCCGCTGAACCGCTATCTGGTCGAAGTCACCGTTCCCACCCCGGTCTGGGAAGCGGCGCAGCGGGAAAGCCAGTCTACCGTGCCGGTCGGATGGGATGCCGCGCCGGCCAGCTTGGCGAGCATCGATTTCGGGACGGACTGGATCATTGGGATCGGTTTTGCTGGTCCTGCCGTCCGTGATCATCCCGGAGGACAGCGACGTGCTGATCAATCCAGCCCACGCCCTTAAGGTTGGGATTACGTGCAGGACGGTCCGCAAGTGGACCTATGATCCTCGCCTGATAAGATCTCGCGCAGACTGATGCTACCCAACGTCATCCCTGGCAAGGAGGCGCCGCACTGTTGGCGAGGGTGCTGGAAGCACAACGCTTGAAACGTAACTCAGCGAGGACCGTCATGCTCCGAACCGTCTTAGACTCTAACGCATCGCGCCGTCCCGACCGCCGCGCCGTGCTGGCCGGCCTGTCGGCCGCAGCCGCCTGCCTCACGCTCCCGGCCGCCGCCGCCGAAGACGCGCTGGCGGCACTCGAGGCGAAGGCGGGGGGCCGGCTCGGCGTCTTCGCGCTCGATACCGGCTCGGGCCGCAGCTTCGCCCATCGCGCCGACGAGCGCTTCCTCATGTGTTCCACCACCAAGCTCGTCTCCGTCGGCGCGGTGCTGGCGCGGGTCGACGCCGGAGCCGAACAATTGGGCCGTCAGGTCTCCTACGGGGCGAAGGACCTCGACGTCGGCTACGCGCCCGACACCAAGGCCCATCTTGCCGAAGGCCAGATGAGCATGGAGGCTCTGTGCCGCGCCGCCATCACGCACAGCGACAATGGCGCCGCCAATCTGATCCTGTCGAGCCTCGGCGGTCCGGCCGCCGTCACGCGCTTCGCCAGAGGGCTCGGCGATACGGTCACGCGGTTCGATCGCCCTGAACTCGGCCTCAATCGCCGCGACGGCGAGCGCGATACCACGACGCCGCGTGCCTTCGCGGCGACCGCTCGGGCGCTGCTGCTCGGCACGGCGCTGAGCCCGGCCTCGCGCGACCTCCTAAACCGCTGGACGAACGACTGCACCACGGGCTCCGCCCGGATCCGCGCCGGCGTACCGTCGGGTTGGACGGTCGGCGACAAGACCGGAACGGCAGGCCCTTTCGCCAATGATGTCGCGTTGCTGCGTCCGCCTGGCGGCTCCCCGATCGTGGTGACAGCCTTCTACGAGGTCACGGACCGCAAGGACGCCGAGCGCGAGGCGGTGCTGCGCGACGCCGGCGCCATCGCGGCGCGCTTGGCGGGTTGAGCGCACGGACGCCCGCTTCAGTGGACAAGCGGGCCGCCATCGGCCATTGAGCCCTCGCGAGAGGAAGCGTGATGGATCGGTTGCAGACGAGCGAGGGCGGGACCGAAGACGTCGCGGGCCTGATGCGCGAGATCGGCGTCGCGGCCCGCAAGGCCCAGCGACAGATCAGCAATACCGCCGCCATCACCATCGACCGCGCCCTGGTGGCTGCCGCCGACGCGGTCCGCCGCTCCATGGCGGAGATCCTCGACGCCAATGCGCGCGATCTCGCCGAAGCCCGCGACCTGACACCCGCGTCGCGCGACCGGCTGACGCTCGACCCGGACCGTGTCCGGGCCGTGGCACGTAGCCTCGAAGACATCGCCGAACTCCCCTCTCCGGTCGGCCGCGTGCTGGCACGGTTCGACCGGCCCAACGGGCTCGTGATCGAGCGTGTCTCGACCCCGCTCGGCGTCATCGGCGTGATCTACGAGAGCCGCCCCAACGTCACGGCCGACGCCGGAGCGCTGTGCCTCAAATCCGGCAATGCGGCGATCCTGCGCGGCGGTTCGGACAGCTTCCGCTCGACCCGGGCACTGCACGCCTGCATGGTTGAAGGGCTCGCGGCCGTCGGCCTACCTGCGGCCGCGATTTCGCTCGCCCCCACCCGCCACCGCGATGCTGTGGGCGAGATGCTGGCAGGGCTCGACGGAAACCTCGACGTGCTTGTGCCGCGCGGCGGCAAGACCCTCGTGGCGCGGGTGCAGGCCGAGGCGCGCATCCCCGTCTTCGCCCACCTCGAAGGCCTCGTGCATCTCTACATCGATGCCGCCGCGGATCCCGACAAGGCCGAGGCGATCGTGCTCAACTCCAAGCTGCGCCGCACGGGCGTTTGCGGCGCCGTCGAGACGCTGCTGGTTCATGACTCATGCCGCGACGCGCTGCTGCCGCGGCTCGTGAAGGCGCTGCTCGATCAGGGCTGCGCGGTGCGCGGCGACGAGGCGACCCGCGCTGCCGATCCTCGCGTGACACCCGCCGACGAGACGGACTGGCGCACCGAATATCTCGACAGCATCATAGCGTGCCGGGTCGTGCCGGACCTCGAGGCCGCCGTGGACCATATCGATCATTACGGTTCGCATCATACGGACGGCATCGTGACCGAGGACATCGTCGCTGCGGCGAGCTTCATGGCCGAGGTCGATTCGGCCATCGTGATGCACAATGCCTCGACGCAATTCGCCGACGGCGGCGAGTTCGGCTTCGGCGGGGAGATCGGCATCGCGACGGGCCGCATGCACGCCCGCGGGCCGGTCGGCCTCGAACAGCTCTGCTCCTTCAAATATCGCGTGCTCGGCGAGGGGCAGACCCGACCGTGATATCCCCCAAGGGGCCACGGTCGCCGGGCGGCCGGTCCCTGCCCGATTGGTCGCCGGGGATGCGGATCGGCCTGTTCGGCGGCAGCTTCAATCCCCCGCATGACGGCCATCGGCTGGTCAGCACCACGGCCCTGCGCCGCCTGGGGCTCGACCGCGTGTGGTGGGTCGTCACCCCCGGCAACCCGCTGAAGCGCCACGAGGCGCTCGCCGATCTCGATACCCGCATCGCGGCGGCCCGCCAGATCGCCGACCACCCCAGGATCGCCGTGACGGGGCTCGAGGCCGGCATCGGCATGCGCTACACCGTCGACACGGTGCGTTATTTGAAACGCCGCTGCCCTGGCGTCCACTTCGTCTGGATCATGGGCGCCGACAACCTGGCGCAACTGCCGCTCTGGCGACGCTGGCGCGATCTCGTCGACCTCGTCCCGGTGGCGGTCGTCGACCGGCCGGGCAGCACGCTGCGGTCGCTGCAGGGGAGCGCAGCCGCCGTCCTGGCGCCCGGCCGGTTGCGTGAGCCGGACGCGCATCTCTTGGCCACGTGCCGTCCTCCAGCCTTCGTCTATCTGCACGGACCGCGCTCTTCGGCCTCCTCGACGGCGCTGCGGGATGCCGGACAGGGTCTTCGGTAAGACTTCATCAACCATTTTCGCATCACGGTCGGCTACCCCGCGGCCCGACCGACGTCATCCCCCCGCGGCCTCACCGATGACGGGAGACAGGACGATGGTGGACGGCGCGACGCGGTGGCTGACCTACGACGACATGGCGGAAGCGCTGAACATCACCCCCGACAGCGCTCGGCGCTTGGCCACGCGCCATAAATGGCCGCGTCGCCCGGGCAATGACGGTCGGGCTCTCGTGGCGGTGCCGGAAGAGCGCCTGGAGCGCCCGCACGAGCCGCGCGCCGAGGCCGGTCCGGACGACGAGACCGTCGAGGCGCTGCCCGAAGCCGGCCGCGACGCGCGCGCGCTCATCACCTATCTCGAGCGCCGTGTCGGCGAACTCACCGATGACCTCGCACAGTCGCGCCGGGTCGCCGAGGAGGCCCGGGTCGAAGCTCGTGAAGCGAGAGTCGCCGCCGAGGCCCTGCGCGTCCAGGCCGGGCAGGTCGACGTGTTGACCGCTCTCGTTGCGGCGGAACGGGCTCACCTTTCCGAGGTGCGCGTCGAGCGTGACCGGCTTGTGACCCTGCTGACCGGACGGCCGACGCCCTGGTTCGACAAGCTGACGGGGCGCCTGCGCAAGGCGGCCTGAGGCCGTCGGCTCACCCGCGCAGGCGTTTCACGCCAATCCCGAGTCCCGCAAGGACGCTGCCCACCACGACACCCACGATGCCAGAGCCGATCGCGGCGACGGCCCAGGCGACGACCTCTTCGAGCACGGCCGGCACGACGGCGACCGCTGCCGCGGCTGTGTCATGCAGGATCATTTCCGGTGCCTCGACTCCGAAGAGCGCCAGCCCGTGGATCAGGATGCCGCCGCCGACCCAGATCATGGCGGCCGTGCCGATGATCGACAGCGCCCGCAGCACCGGCGGCATGCCGCGCACGAGGCCGCGTCCGAGCGCACGGACGGGCGATATGCCGTTCTGGGCGAGATGCAGTCCGACATCGTCGACCTTCACCACCAGCGCCACCACGCCGTAGACCCCGACCGTCATGGCGATCCCGACCAGCGCCAGCACCATCGCCTCGACATAGAGGGGTCGCTCCGCCACTTCGGCGAGACAAATGGCCATGATTTCGGCCGACAGGATGAGGTCGGTGCGGATGGCACCCTTGACCTTGCCCGCTTCGAGGCGCGCGGCGTCGGTCTCGGCCTTCTCGGCGGCATCGTGGTGAGATCCGCCCACCAGGGCTTCGACGATCTTCTCGGCACCCTCGAAACACAGGTAGCAGCCACCGAGCATGAGGAGAGGCTCGACGGCCCCAGGCGCCACGGCATTGAGCAGCAGCGCGGCCGGCAGCAGGATCAGAAGCTTGTTGCGCAGCGACCCGAGCCCGATCCGGGCGATCATGGGCAATTCGCGCTCCGGCGAAAGGCCCGCGACGTAGCGGGGCGCCACCGCCGTGTCGTCGATGACCACGCCGGCGGCCTTCAGCCCCACGCGGCTCGACGTGGCGGCGACATCGTCGAGCGAAGCTGCGGCCAGCTTGGCGATGCCCGCCACGTCGTCGAGCAGCGCGAAGAACCCGGACGCCATCGTGTCTCCTCTATGAACCGCAGGACCAGGTCCGCTCGGCGGCTGCGCGACGCCGAATGGCCGAGCTTCGCGCATCAACGGCCGGAACGACCGTCCGGCTCCGCGATTGTGGGATTGTGACGAAAAGGTAATCGCCACGCGGCCGGCGAAGTCCGGCCCGGCATCGCAGGACGGCTTCTGCACCTGCATAGGGGAGCATCGTATGAAGATCGGCGAAAAGGTCAGATTTCGGTCCGACGCCACGCATCGCGACACGCTGGGCCCGATGGCCGACCAGATCGGCCGAGTGACCGACGTCTCTCTCATCGATGGCGTCGAAACGCTGGTGGTGAACTTCGGCGACAACGGGCCGTTCGAAGCCGGTGTCCCAGCCTCGGAGTTCGAGCTGGCCCGAGACGACGATGCCGAACCGGTGTGACGCGAAACGAGGCAGCGGTGCGCTGAGAAGCCCTGCCGCGTCGGCACTCGACCTGTGGAGTACAGCATGACATCCATCGACAGCATCATGGCCCCGCAGCCTGACGGTCCTGCCCCGCAGCCCAACCCCGTCGAAGTGCCCGGGAGCGAGCCCGTCGGCATCCCGCAGCCCGGTCCCGACGTGATCGATCCCGGTATCGGCATTCCGACCGGGCCGTCTCCGACGCCCATGGACCCCGGCAGCCCTGGCGCCCCGCTGTCCCCCGGCCTGGGCTGACCTTCGCCGAGAATATCCGGCAAACCCTTGCCCGACCGGCGCTCTTGCTCCTACACTCTCGGCCTATCGTCGGGGTGCCCACACCGGGCTGAGAGTCCTCAGGACAACCCGTTGAACCTGAACCGGATCATGCCGGCGGAGGGAACGACGTATGGTTCAAGCGGGCACCGTGCCCCGGTCACCGGCTGCGCCGCGCAGCCCGAGACGTCTCCGATCGGTCCTTAGCCTAATGCGCCTGCCCTGGGCCGCCATCGCATCGGCGATCGCGGCGCTGGTCATCTGGGAGGTGGCCGTCCGGGTGCTCGCCACGCCCGCCTATGTGCTGCCGGCTCCCTCGCGCGTGCTCGTGACGCTGGTCAAGGACGCGCCGCTGCTCTGGCGCGACGCCCTGGTGACGGGAGGCGAGATGCTGGGCGGCCTGCTGCTCGGCACGCTGACCGGCGTTCTCGTCGCTTTGCTCATGGCACAGTCGCGCTTTCTCGAGCGGGCGGTCGGCCCGCTGCTGGTCGTAGCCCAGGCGCTTCCGGTCTTCGCCATCGCGCCGCTTCTCGTCGTCTGGTTCGGGTTCGGCGTGACATCGAAACTCGTCATGGCGGCGCTGATCATCTTCTTCCCCGTGTCGACCAGCCTGTTCGAGGGCTTGCGCCGCACGGATCCCGGGCTCATCGATCTCGCCCGGCTGAACGGCGCCAGCCGCCGTGACACACTGTTCCTCATTCGCCTGCCGGCGGCGCTTCCCGCGCTCGGGGCGGGTCTCAGGGTGGCGGCTGCCGTGGCGCCACTCGGGGCCATCGTGGGCGAATGGGTCGGGTCCTCCTCGGGGCTCGGCCTCGTCATGCTCCATGCCAATGCCCGGATGCAGACCGACACGGTTTTCGCGGGCCTGACCATTCTCGTCGCGTTCTCGCTGGTGCTCTGGGCCGCAGTCGGCGCCTTGACACGCCGCATGGCCTTCTGGGCACCCGACACGCTCGCCTTAACCTCCGGAGACCTTTGAATGCGTCTGTCAGCCCTCGCCGGCGCCCTGCTGCTCGGCTTCGCTGCTCTCTTGCCCGCCCGGGCCGCCGACACGGTGGCGGTGCCGGCCTCTCCGCCTCCCGTCCAGAAGGTGACGCTGCTGCTCGACTGGTTCGTGAACCCGGTCCATGCCGCGATCGTGGTGGCCAAGGAGAAGGGCTTCTTCGCCCGGGCCGGGCTCGACGTCTCCTTCGTCGAGCCCGCCGATCCATCGATGCCGCCGTGTCTCGTGGCGGCCGGCCAGGGCGACATCGCCCTGACCTATCAGCCGAACTTCTACCTCGACGTCGCGGCCGGCCTGCCGATTCAGCGGGTTGGGACGTCGATCCAGACGCCGCTGAACACCGTCATGGTCCTGGCCGATGGTCCCATCAAGTCGCTGGCCGATCTGAAGGGCAAGACGATCGGCTATTCGGTGGCTGGCTACGAGACGGCGCTGCTCGGCACGATGCTGGAGAGCGCGGGCGTGAGCCTCGCGGACGTGAAACTCGTCAACGTCAATTTCGCCCTGACCGAGCCACTGCTCGGCGGCCAGGTCGATGCGGTGGTCGGGGCCTACCGCAACGTCGAATTCTACGAGATGCAACTGGCCGGCCACCCCGGCCGCCTGTTCTTCCCCGAGGAGCACGGCGTACCGCCCTACGACGAATCCATCTTCGTCACCCGGACCGACAAGGCCCACGCGCCGTTCGTCAAACCCTTCCTCGACGCCGTGGGTCAGGCGCAGCTCTACATCCTGGACTACCCCGACGACGCCTGGGCGGCCTTCGTCCACGCCTATCCGAAGCTCGACGACCCGCTGAACAAGCTCGCCTGGGCCGCCACGCTGCCGCGCCTCTCCGCCGACCCCGCCGCCACCGACCCGGCGCGCTACCAGGCCTTCGCGGAGTTCATGAAGAGCAAGGGGCTGATCGACCACGTCGAGCCGTTGGAGCGCTATCTCGGGAAGTAGGGAGACCCTCATGTCGGCGCTGCTGCTCAACATCGACGTGCCCGACGTGTCTGCCGCTGAGGCGTTCTGCACGGCGGCCTTCGGACTGACCGTTGGACGACGCTTCGGCGCCGACGTCGTCGAGCTTCTGGGATGGCCGGCACCGCTCTATCTTCTTGCCAAGCAGGCGGGACGATCGGATCCGGAGAGGACGTCCGGTGCTACGATCGGCATTGGACGCCGATGCACGCCGACGTCGAAGTCGACGACCTCGACCTCGCGCCGTGAGGGCGGGGGCGACGCTCGAGCACCCTGCGCGAGAGGCTGCCTACGGACGGATCGCCATGCTGGCGGACCCGTTCGGCCACGGCTTCTGCCTTCTGAGCTTCAACGCCACCGGCTACGACGCGCTGAACCCAGCCGCTCCGGTGCCGTAGGTGAAAAATCTGGCGCCGAAGTCGGCAGCCCACGAGCCTGAATAGGTTCTACCCCTTCGTTCGCAGTGTCGACCGCCCCCCGTCGACGCCGATCACCTGACCGGTGATCCAGGACGAATCCGGCCCGAGCAGGAAAGCGGCGAGGCCGGCGCTGTCCTCGGCCTCGCCGAGGCGGCGCAACGCGTGGGTCTCGGCGACGCCTTTGGCCAGGGCCTCGTTGCGGGTCAGCCCCTCGGCCAGGGGCGTGCGGGTCAGCGAGGGCGCGATGCAGTTCACCCGCACCTTGGGGGATAGTTCCGCCGCCAGAGCGAGGGTCAGACCTTCGACGGCGCCCTTGGCCATGCTGACCGAGGCGTGGGCGGCGAAGCCCTGCCGCACCGCGACGGTCGAGAACAGCACGGCGGAGGATCCCTCGACGGCCTTGAGATGCGGCGTGGCGGCCTTCATGGCCAGCGCGGCGCCGAGCGCGTTGACCCGCCAGTCGCGCTCGAAGTCTCCCACCGTCAGCGAGCCGATGGGCTTCAGGTTGATGGTACCGACCGCATAGACGAGCCCCGCCAGGCCTCCGTCTCCGGCCGCCTCGGCCACGGCAAGGGCGATGGCCTCAGGGTCCGTGACGTCGGCGAGCGTGACGGCGGCCCCGATCTCGCGCGCCACGCCATCGAGCTTCCCCGGGTCGCGCCCGACGAGGTGCGCGCTGTCCCCTCTCGCCACGACGCGCCGGGCGATGGCCGAGCCGATGGCTCCGGCGCCGCCGAAAATGATGATGGTCCCCACGCCGTCCCCTGCCCTGCAGCCGGTCGGATGAACCGGCTCGATCACCAACGATAGCAGCGTTCGGGCTGAAGCCGCGACGGTCAGACGGGTCGCCCGACCCGCTTCAGATCATCGCGCCCACGGTGAACGGACCGCGGCACGGCCCTTCGAGGTCCGGCGGAAGGGCACCCGCAGTACGATTATTATTGCAGTTTTACTCGTAATGGTTGTAATCTACCTGTGCGGGATCCGACATCGATTCGGCAGCCTCCCGCAGCCGGATCATCGCTGTGAACGGGCCTGGCGTGCCGCCCATAGACCACCCCGAGGAGACCTCCATGAGCTTACAGGCAACGATCGACGCTTCGCGCTCTCCAGCAATGCCGCATCCGTTGGTCGCCAGTCTCAGAGCGGAGCTCCAGGATCTCGTCGTGCAGGCCGATGCCCATCTGGTGTTCAAGGCGCTCGCCGACGGCTCGGCGACACGCGACCTCTACGCCGCCTTCCTGACCGAGACGCGGCATTACATTGCCGAGACCTATCCGACGTTGCAGGCCGCCGGCCGGCGGCTCCAAGGGCTCGGCAGGCAAGAGACATTCGTGGCCGTCTTCGCCGAGAAGGCAGCCGAGGAAAAGGGACACGACCGTCTCATCGACCGCGACCTCGAGACCCTCGGGATCGACGTCGCGGCGGCGCTGGCGACCGGGCCAGGACGGTGGGTTCAGGCCTACAAGGCCTGGATCTCCGCCACCACGGCCGGCAAGCATCCGCTGGCGTTCCTGGGCACCGCCTACATGCTGGAGGGCCTCGGCGTGCAAAGGGCCGGTGTGGTGTCCCGGGCCCTGAAGGCTGCCGGTCGTATCGAAGCGATCACGGACGCGTTGACCTTCCTCGATGTCCATGCCGAGGCCGATATTGGCCACGTGGAAGAGCTCGAAACCACCTTGGCCTCGCTCGACGACGGCATCGACGCCGGCGCCATCACGGTTACGGCGGGTGCGACCCGCGTCTTCTATCTCGGCATGCTCGACGAGATCGGCGACGCGGTCGGCCTGCCGTCGCGCCTGTCCTGACGCCTGCACCCTCGCGTCGGACGACCTCGCCCATGCACACGTCCCTCTTGGCCCCGGTGGTCTCGGCCACTTGCCTGCCCAGCGCCTGCGAGGTCGTCGCGGCCTCGACCGTGGCCGACCTCGACGCGGCGGCGAGGATCCGCGGTGCGGTCTACGCCGAAGCCATGGCCTTGCCGCCGAGCCTCCTCCCGGCCGGACGGGAGATCACCGGACACGATCTTCTCGACACCACCACGGTTTTCGTCGCGCGACTGCGCGGCGATGTTGCGGGGACGCTGCGGATGGCACTGCGCAACGAGGGACTGGCGTCACGCTCCGCCGGTGCGCTCGGCCTGCCTTTGGAGGACGATGCCCGATTTCACGATGGGCCGGCCGATTGGGTGCCGGCGGAACTCGGCCGCGCCGCGGTGCCGCACGCCTATCGCGGGACCGAGGTGATCGGACGACTCTACGCCGCCGCCTATCGCGCGGCACGCGAGGCCGGCGTCACGCATTGGCTCGGCTTCAGCCTCACCGAGACGGACTCGTCCGACGATGCGGCCGCGATCGCCATGATGCTGGCCCAACGAGGCAGGGTCGCTGCCCTTCCCCGCCTGCGCCCGCGCGACCCCGTCCCAGCCCCCGCCCTCCCGCGCCGGTCCTTCTACACCGCCGACCAGCGTCGCCGGATCGAGAGTGGCGACCTCGACGGGATCGATCTGCCGCATGCGGTCGCGTTCCATCTGGCGACCGGTTGCCAGGTCATCGGCGCGCCGGTGTTCGATGCCGTCTTCGGCGAGTTCATGATCCCGCTCATGCTGCCGCTCGACGTCTTCAGAGCGACGCGGTTCGGCACCCGCTGGTGCGGCCGGGGCTGAATATCTGGCGGTCCTCCGGGCCTCAAAGGGGCGACCGGGCATCGCGTGCCACACCAAATGGAGCGATAACCCTGCCGACACCCTCGTCTCGAGAAAGTCCAGTTGACACTCGGTGCCTGACTGCACCGCCGTAGCGGTCATCTGAATGGCGCGTTTCACGTCCGGACGTGAGTTTCATCCAGCGCTAGGGTCCGAACCCAATCCGACGGCTGTGCTAAGCCTGCTTACGAGCCAATCGGCACCCTCATCACTGGTTCGCTCACGCGGAAGCGGTCGTCCGAGGAGCCGATTTTCCGCGTGTGGGGATGGCCAATAACCGGTTCGGTTTGAGTGGTTCGTTTGAGAAAGTTCGTTTTGGATAGGGGGTCCCTATGCCTTCCTCCAGAAGCACAGCTCCTTCATATGCAAGCCAGTCTGGATAAAGCCAAAGAAGGGGTATTCAGGAAGTCAAATAGTTGTGATAGGCG
>JAYVMK010000301.1:0-3372 GCA_043758995.1 Lichenibacterium sp.
ATCCAGGCGGCCCTGATCCGACGCGGAACGACGGGGGAGGGGGCCTGGATCGATTGCGCGCTGCTCGACAGCCAGGTCGCCATGCTGTCGTCGCAGGCGCTGAACCACCTCGTCTCGGGCCGGGACGGGCGGAGGCTCGGCAATGCCCATCCGAGCATCGTGCCCTACGACGTCTTTCCGGTCGCGGACGGCCACATCATCATCGCGACCGGCAATGACGGGCAGTTCCGGAAGTTGTGCGAGAGCCTCCGCGTGCCCGCCCTTGCGGCGCACCCCGACTATCTCACCAATCGCGACCGCGTTGCCAACCGGCAGGCGTTGACCGAGGTGCTCCACGCACTGACGGCTCGCCGCAACCGCGACGAGTTGCTGGCCGAGCTCGCCGATGCTCATGTCCCGGCCGGCCCGATCAATGGCGTGGCGCAGGTCTTCGCCGACCCGCAGGTCGTGGCGAGAGGCATGGCGCTGGCTCTCGACAACGAGTTCGCCGCCGACGGCACCTCACCGGGCGTCCGCTCCCCCATCATCATCGACGGCGTCCCCCAGGCGAGCCCGCGGGCTGCGCCTCGCCTCGGCCAACATGCGGCCGAGATCCTCGCCGATCCGGCGTGGGGCGGCGCCGCTTGACCGCCGACAGCGGCCGCAAGGAGTGACATGAGACACGGCAACGAGCCCCGCAGCGGCGGTCAGATCCTCGTCGACGGGCTGGCCGCCCAGGGCGTCGATCATGTGTTCTGCGTTCCGGGCGAGAGCTATCTCGCGGTCCTCGACGCGTTGCACGATGCGCCCATCGCCCTCACGGTCTGCCGCCATGAGGCGGGCGCCGCCATGATGGCCGATGCCGTCGCGCGGCTGACCGACAGGCCAGGCATCTGCATGGTCACCCGCGGCCCTGGCGCCAGCAACGCCATGGCGGGGATCCACGTGGCCGAGCATGATTCGGTGCCGTTGATCCTCTTCGTCGGCCAGGTCGAGCGCGCCATGCGGGGACGCGGAGCCTTTCAGGAGATGGATTACCCCGCCGTCTTCGGCTCGATCGCCAAATGGGTCGTCGAGATCGACGATGCGGCGCGGATCCCGGAGATCCTGTCGCGCGCTTTTCACGTGGCGCTCCAGGGCCGTCCGGGACCCGTCGTCATCGCGCTGCCCGAGGACGTGCTGACCGATCTCGCCACGATCCAGGACGCACCGCGGGTCGAGCCCGCGCTACCCTGGCCAGGCCTGCCCCAGATGGCGGAATTGCAGAAGCTGCTCTGGGCGGCCGAGCGCCCCGCTCTCGTGCTCGGAGGCGGCGGCTGGACGGCGGCGGCCCGCGCCTCGGCGATGCGCTTCGCCGAGCGTTTCGCCCTGCCGGTCGCGACCTCGTTCCGCCGCGCCGGTCTCTTCGACGCGAGCCACCCCAATTATGCGGGCGAGATCGGCATCGGGCCGAACCCGAAGCTTCGGGCGCGACTGGCGGACGCGGACCTGCTGCTGCTGATCGGCGGCCGCATGAGCGAGATGCCCTCGCAGTCCTACACGCTGCTCGACATCCCGATCCCGCGGCAGACTCTGGTCCATGTCCATGCCGACGCGGAAGAGCTCGGACGTGTCTACCACCCGGCCCTGGCCATCCACGCGGCACCGCGTACCTTCGCGGCGTCGCTCGAAGCCGTGCAGCCACCCCGCGCGTTGCGTTGGCAGGGCGAGGCCGAGCAAGCCCGTGCCGACTATCTGGCCTGGACCGACCATCCACCCGCGGCTGCCCACTCCGCGGCCGCCGAGGGCGTCGATCTCGGTCAAGTGGTGCTCTGGCTGCGCGAGCGCCTTCCGCCCGACGCCATCGTGGCGAATGGCGCCGGCAATTACGCGATCTGGCCAGGGCGGTTCTATCGCTACCGCGATTTCGGTACCCAGCTCGCCCCGACGTCGGGCTCGATGGGCTACGGCGTCCCCGCCGCCATCGGCGCCAAGCGCCTCGATCCGTCGCGTCCGGTCGTGGCCTTCGCGGGCGACGGCTGCTTCCTGATGACCGGCCAGGACTTCGCCACCGCGGTCCAATACGGCCTCGCCGTGATCGTCATCGTGGTCGACAACGGCATGTACGGCACGATCCGCATGCACCAGGAGCGTGAATATCCCGGCCGCGTCACCGGCACGGCGTTGGGAAACCCGGACTTCGCCGCCTATGCGCGGGCCTTCGGCGGCCACGGCGAGACGGTCGTGCGGACCGGGGAGTTCGCAGCCGCCTTCGAACGCGCCGTGGCGTCCGGACGACCCGCGATCCTCCACCTCACAGTCGATCCCGACGCCATCACGCCGGCCACGACCTTGGCTGCCATCCGATCGCAGGCTGCGGGCCGATAACCGGGCCTGGACTCGCGATCGGTCCGAGTTGCATCGGCTCAATCGGGACCGTTGCACCCGGTCCGCCCCCCACCGGGCTTCGCCCGGTTCCCCTCCCCCGCGTCGCGTGGGAGGACTGCGGAGAGTGCCGGGTTGTTCCTCCCTCGTGGAGCGGGGGAGGGGGACCACGCGCAGCGTGGTGAAGGGGGTGAAGCCGGGTCTACCGTGGTTCGTGATCCTGGAAATTGACTGGCCTTGTCGCTGGCGTCAGTCGCCGCGCAGGGCAGCGCCGAGCGGATCTTCCAGCCAGTCGCTGTAGCTCGGGGCGGCCTGTCGCAGGGGCGCGTAGCCGAGCACGGGTGCGCCGTAGCCCTGCTGGCGCGCAAAGTCGGTGCCGCGGTCATGGCGGTGGCGATGATGGCGGGTCACCAGCGGCTGCTCGTCACCGTCATAGGCAACGAGCTCCGGCGCGGCGGTCCGACGGCGAGCCACCTGAACTTCGCCGCGACCGGGACGGCTGCCGACGATGCTGATCCTGGCGCCTTCCGCCCGTACCATCTGGTAGAGCGCGGCCGCGTGGGTCGGCGACAGGCGGACGCAGCCATGCGAGGCCGCAGCGCCGAGCGAGCCCGTCGCGTAGGTGCCGTGGATGGCGTAGCCGCCGTGGAAGAAGATCGAATGGGGCATCGGCGAGTTATGATACTTGTGCGAGTAGTGCATCGCCTGCAGGCTCTGCACGCCGTAATGCCCGTTCGGCGTCACGAAACCGGCCCGCGCCGTCGACACCGGCCAGTCGTAGGTCGCGCCATCCCCCGACGTGACGTGCATGGTCTGGGTGGACAGGTCGACCCGGATGTCCACCGCGGCTTTGGCCGGTGCAGCCCAGACGCCGAGCCCGATCAGCACGGCCGCCAGCAAGCTCTTCACGCGCATGACATCGATCCTCAGCCAAAGCACAACGCCCTGTTGCGATCATCATTGAGCTTTGGCGCAGCCCTGTAAAGCCGCGCGTTCGAATACAGTTTACGATCCTCAATGTTTAAGGAA
>JAYVMK010000302.1:0-5760 GCA_043758995.1 Lichenibacterium sp.
GAAGCCTGGACGGTGAAGTTCGAACCCGTCGTGGTCGGGGCCTTCTCGGAGGCCGATCTCGACAAGGCGGTGAAGATCGTCGGTGTCTCGGACGATCTCAAAGCCGTCGAGCTGGCGGAGACGGACGTTCAGAACGCACTCGGCGACAGAGCCTCGGCGGCGCGCTCGCAGCCCTATTACCTCGACGTCACCCATCCTCACGCCAACAAGGGCGACGTGGTTCTGGCGCTGTCGAAGACTCTGGGCATCCCGACGGGCGAGATCGCCACGATCGGCGACATGCCGAACGACGTGAACATGTTCAAGCGCTCCGGTTTCTCCATCGCCATGGGCAATGCCAGCGACGAGGTGAAAGCCCAAGCCTCAGCCGTCACGGCCGGTTACGACGACGAAGGGTTCGCCAAGGCGATCGAGATGCTCCTGCTTCCCGCGACGAACCGATGACCCACGACCTCCTGATCGCCCCCTCGGTCCTCTCGGCCGATTTCGGCCGCTTGGCGGAGGAGTGCCGTGCCGTCGATACCGCCGGGGCCGATTGGCTTCACGTCGACATCATGGATGGGCGCTTCGTGCCCAACATCACCTTCGGGCCGGGGATCGTTTCGGCGATCCGCAAGGCCACGACGAAGCACCTCAATCTCCACCTGATGATCGTCGAGCCCGAGACCTTCATCGCGGATTTCGTGAAGAGCGGCGCCGATTCCATCGTGGTCCAGGCTGAATCCTCGTCCACGATCCATCTGCATCGCGTGCTCGGCCAGATCAGGGGGTTCGGCAAGCAGGCCGGCGTGGCGCTCAATCCCGCAAGCCCACCCGAACTGATCGACTACGTCCTCCACCTCTGCGACGTCGTCATCGTGATGACGGTGAACCCCGGCTTCGGTGGCCAGAGTTTCCTCCCCGAGATGCTGCCCAAGGTGCGTGAGATCCGGCGCAGGATCGAGGAGCGCGGCCTCTCGACGCGGATCATGCTCGACGGCGGCATCAACGCCGAGACCATCCGGCCCGGCGTCGATGCCGGCGCCGACGTCGTCGTGGCGGGATCCTACATCTTCGACGCGCCCGACTATGCAAAGCGGATCGCGGCGCTTCGCCGGGCCGCAACCGAGGAGACAGCCTGATGACCGAGCCCCTGGTCAGTGCCGGTGAGATGTCGGTCTATGCCGATCCCGACGCTGTGGCGGACGCCGTCGCGGTCTGGCTGATCGCCCAGGCTGCCGGCAAGGACAGGTTCAGCGTGAGCCTGTCGGGTGGATCAACCCCGAAACGGCTCTACGAGCGCCTCGCCAGCCCCGCCTATCGGGACCGTTTCCCTTGGGACAAGACGCAATGGTTCTTTGGTGACGAGCGATTCGTGCCGAAGACCGACAAGGACAGCAACTTCCGCATGGTCGAGGAAGCCATGCTGTCCCGGGTCGCGATCCCGGAGGGACATATCCATAGTTTCGACACCGACGCTCTGACGCCCGAGGATTCCGCCGCCGGCTACGAGCGGCGGCTCAAGCATTTCTACGACGCCGACGCGCTCGACCCGGCTCGCCCTTTCTTCGACGTCACCCTGCTGGGCATGGGGCCCGACGGCCACACGGCGTCGCTCATCCCGGGCCAGCCGGTGCTCGACGAGCATGTGAAATGGGCGGCCGCCGTCACTGAAGGCCGGCCAGAAGCCCGTCTGACCCTCACCTACCCCGTCATCGCCTCGTCGCGTGCCATCGCCTTCCTGGTCACCGGCCGGGACAAGGCCGCCATGCTGGCGCATGTGCGCTCGGGCGCCGAGGACGTGCCGGCCGGGCGGCTTCGGTCGAGCGCCGAGGCGCATTGGTTCGTCGATCGCGCGGCAGCGGGCCAGGATTGAACGATAGGCCGGCTCCGCCGGTTTGGTGACCATAAGAGCTGAAGCCCGAGACCTCGGGCGACTTGTTGCGGCGCGTGGGCCTTCCCCGCACCGGTATGACGTGAGAACGACGGCGATGTTGAACGACACCATGATGACGCAGATGTCCGGCAAGGGCGGTTTCATCGCCGCGCTTGATCAGAGCGGCGGATCTACCCCCAAGGCACTGGCCCAGTATGGGGTGCCGGAGACCGCCTACAGCGGCGACGCCGAGATGTATGGCGAGATCCATAAGATGCGCGTCCGCATCATGACGGCGCCGGCCTTCTCGGGCGACAAGGTGATCGGCGCGATCCTGTTCGAGGGCACGATGGACGGCGAGGCAGAAGGTCAGGCCGTCCCGACCTATCTGTGGGAGAAGCGCGGCGTCGTTCCCTTCGTGAAGGTCGACAAGGGCTTGGAGGCCGAGAAGGACGGCGTCCAGCTCATGAAGCCGATGCCCGAACTCGACACGCTCCTGGCGCGCGCCGCGAAACTCGGCGTCTTCGGCACCAAAATGCGGTCCGTCATCACGCGAGCCTCACAGACAGGCATTGCTGCGATTGTGCGCCAACAGTTCGAGGTGGCGGCCCAGATCGCCGGCCACGACCTCATGCCGATCATCGAGCCGGAGGTTTCCATCAAGGCGCCGGACAAAGCCGCCGCGGAAGAGATCCTGCGCGCCGAGATCGAAAAGCAACTCGACGCGCTTCCGGGCGACCGAAAGGTCATGCTGAAGCTGACCATTCCGACGAAGGCCGACACCTACGAGGGTCTCGTCCGCCATCCCAAGGTGCTGCGGGTCGTGGCGCTCTCCGGTGGCTATCCGCGCGACGAGGCCTGCGAGCAACTGTCCCACAACCACGGTATGATCGCGAGCTTCTCGCGCGCCCTGATCGACGACCTGCGCCACGACCTCAGTGACGACGAATTCGACGCCGTCCTGGCCCGATCGATCGACCAGATCTACCGAGCCTCGACCCAAAAGGTCTGATCCCGGCGGGACGCTTTCTTCGGAAAGATCCTTCGCTTTCTCCTGTCCTGGCCGGCCTCGTGCCGGCCATACACGCCTGTCCGTTCGGGCGGGCGGCATGCCTCGCGGGCCCACGCCCGTCGTCTAAGCCGTGACGTCGCCCGGCGTGCGTAGCCCGGAGAGCTTGCAACGGCAGTCAGGTCCACACTGCGGTGCGACCCTTCCTTTTTCGTCGAAGGCGCACTATCGAGACACCAGGATGGAAGGTCGCCTGCGGGGGCGCGACCGTTCGATGAGCCTTGTCACGGAGCACCGGCCTGATCGCCATCGACCCGTCCGGGCCGACCGCAGACGACGTTCCGTCGTCTGCGCAGCTCGGCGACGCCCCTCACCTCCAGGCTCTCTACGAGCCTACACCTCGTCTCGACCTGAAGCCGCGGCCGATTTTGCAGCGGGTGCCCGCGTGGGAGTGGCGCGATCGCGCCCGGCGATTGGCGCTGTTGGCTGCCGCAGCGATCCTGGTGAATGGCGCGCTTGGCCTCGCGTTCTTCTTCCTGCTGTCGTTCCGCGACCCCGAATTGCCGCGCGAAGTGGAGATCCCGATCGAGGTTATCACCGAGCGGCCAAAGGAGACCGCTAAGCCGTCCGGCGCCGGAGCATCGCAGCCTGGGGCCAAAACCGGTGAAGGCCAGGCCGGCGGGTTGCAACAGGCACAGGCCGCCAGCGCTGCGCCACATTTACAGCAGCCCCAGGGCCAGACGCCACCCCCACCTCCACCACCTGCCGAGCCCACGCCGGCTCTGCCGAAGCCGCCTCAGCCTGCCGTCGCACCTCCGGCCCCCAAGGCTGGTCCGCCCTCGCCACCGCCCCAGCAGGCGTCGAGCGGTCCGAAGCTCGTCGCGGCTCAGCCGGACGCCGGCCGGGCCGCGACCCAGACGCACGACAACAAGGTCGCCAACCTGCAGCCGGACGAGCATCAGACCGATGCCGCCACGCGCGAGGCGAAACCCGACGCGACACCTCAGACGCTCACGACGGCAGACCCAAAGGCGAGTTTCGCCGTGCCGGCGCCCGTCGAGGTCAAGCCGGCCGACGCCGCCAAGCCGACGCCGCCGACCGTCGCGAAGACGCCCAGCGCCGCCGACATGCTGGCGGCGGCGCTGCCGATGGACACGAGCGCCATGCCGTCGAGCTTTCGCGCCGTGCTGGCCGGCAACAACGCCGCGCAGTTGAAGGCCGCCTATGCGGGCGTGGTCCAGGGGCGTCTGTCGCAAGCGCAGCCCGAAATCGTCGAGACCGCCTACAGCCAGCACCTGAAGGGCGCGGTGTCGGTGCTCTTCACGCTCGACGCCTCCGGCAATCTCGCCGATGTCTCGATCGTGCAGAGCAGCGGCGATTCCAGGCTCGATGCGCTGGCGCTTCACTGGATCCGGCTGGCGGCGCCCTTCCCGCCGCCGCCGCCCGACGCCGAGCACACGTTCAAGAAAGCGCTGCTCTTCGGCAATTGATCAGTCCGCCCAGCCGATCGTCTCGCGCAAGAACCTGTAGCCGAGCGCGATGAAGCCCGCCCGCTCCGCATTGTCCTTGCCGTAACCGTGGCCGCCCGCCGCAGGCTCGTAGAGATGGGCGGGGTAGCCCGTGGCCTGGAGCTTCGCTGCCATCTTGCGGGCATGTCCTGGATGGACACGGTCGTCGCGCCGCGTCGTCGCGATGAGGATCGGCGGGTAGGGCCGGCCCGGTTCAGCCGTGTGGTAGGCCGACATGTGCTGGAGAAAGGCCCAGTCCGCAGGCACGTCCGGGTCGCCGTATTCCGCCACCCAGCTCGCGCCGGCGAGGAGCTTCGCGTATCGGCGCATGTCGATGAGCGGGATAGTGCAGAACAGCGCGCCGAACCGCTCGGGATAGCGCGTCAACATATTGGCGATGAGCAGGCCGCCGTTGGAGCCGCCCTCGGCCGCGATCCGGCCCGGGCGCGTGACGCCGCGCCGCACGAGATCGGCCGCGACCGCAGCGAAATCGTCGTGAGCCAGACGCTTGCCCTCGCGACGCCCGGCCTCGTGCCAGCGGGTGCCGAACTCGCCCCCGCCGCGGATGTTGGCGGTCACCGCCGTGCCGCCTCGCTCGAGCCAGAGCTTGCCGACCGTCAGCCGGTAGTTCGGCAGGATCGAGACCGCAAAGCCTCCATAGCCGGACAGGTGGACGGGTGCCTCGCCCGTCTCGCTGGCCGGCCCGGTCTGCGTGTAGGGGATGCGTTCGCCATCGACTGACACGGCCTCGTGGCGCGTGACTACGAGCCCCTTGGGGTCGAAGGCGGCCGGGCTCGACTTCAGAACGGTCGGTGCTGGAAAAGGCGGTTCGGCGGCGAGGTCGAACAGCATCAGGCTCGCCGGTGTCACGGGATCCTCGGCACTGACGAGCAACGTTCCGTCGCTGTCCTCGGCATCGCTGTCGAGCGTGCGCAAGTGAACGACGCCGCTGGCCGGCAAAGCTTCGAGCGATCTGCGCTGCCAGATTCCGCCATCTTGAACGAGGAGAGTGAAGCGCGGCACGAGGTCGTCGAGGACGGACAGGATGAGCCGCTCCCCGGCCCAGAAGAACTCCTCCAATGACCGGCGCGGGCCGGGTTCGAACAGGACCTCGGCCCGGCGGTCCCCGGCGAGAAAGCCCATCAGCGGAAAGGCCAGCAGCTCATCCGCAGCGTGCGTGCGGTCTCTCGTGGCGAAGTCCGTGCGGGGCTTCACCAGGAGCGTGTCGCCATGCACCTCCCAGGCGGCATCCGTCGGGAGGTCCAGCCTGACCTCGGGACCGCTTCGGCCGCCCAGCCATCCCACCGAGTCGAAGAAGGCGAAACGGTCGACGAAGATGATCCGCGCGGACTCCGCCGATCGGTCGACCCCCGCCCAGGCCGCCATCG
>JAYVMK010000303.1:0-2007 GCA_043758995.1 Lichenibacterium sp.
CCGGTCGACGAGAAGCCGGTCTATCGGCTCGACGAGCTCCTCGCCGGTCTGACTCCCGAGAACCTTCATGCCGAGGTCGATGACGGAGCGCCGGTGGGCAGTGAGCTCTGGTAGGAATTATTGCCCAGCCCGCAACGACATCATCGGCCTGGGGCTTGGTCCGGTCGCCGGACATGAACAAGATGGCCGACGGCCGGTGATCGTCTTGTCGCCCTACGAGTACAACGTCCGGACGGGATTGTGCATCGTGGCGCCGATCACCAGGATCGCCAGAGGCAATCCCTTCGAGTCGCCTGTTCCGCAAGGCCTTCCCATCATCGGCGTAGCGCTCTCCGATCAGACCGGGTGCAAGTCGTGGACGGAACGGGGAGCACGATTGATATGCCAGGCTCCTGCGTCGTTCGCCGATGATGTGGCGGCCAAACTGAAGGCCCTTCTTTCGTAAAGCTGGGATCCGTGCCGCTGCGCTCGGAGCGCCCTCTCCTGCGGTTCACTCATCTGATCGACTCAACCGCCGAAGGCGAAGCGGCCCGCCTCTTCCCAGGGGCCGCCGCGGTAGTGCCAGAGGGCGAGGCCTGTGATCAGGCCCGTGATGGGGAGGCAGCCTTCGAGGCGGACCAGCGTGGCGCGTGCCTCCGCGGTCGACACCTTGTTCTGGATCGTCGCATGAGGACGGTAGCCCTGCCGGTCCTGGGCCGTGAGGTCATTCTTCCAAGCGGCCGCAAACCCGCTCCGCAACGCGACTAGCCCGGGGCAATCGATCGCCAGGGCGACACCCCGGCCGAGGAAGCGGGCTTCCGTCATGGTGAAAGGCAGCGGCTTCGTCACGGCGCAGTCCGCGCGCATCCGCTCCACAACGGTCCGGAGGTCGGCGCCGGGAAGGTGGTGGAACAGCGTCGCATGGGCCGGAACGCGGTTCAGCGCGGGCGGGAAATACCGCCGCCGGAGGTCGTCGAGCAAGGCGAAGCTCTGCGCGTCGAACACGGCCGTCATGATGAGAGGAGCGAACTCGGGTCCGGCGGAGGGCGTAGAAGCAGAGGTCGGAGCGGCCATCGGGGTCTCGCGAGAGTGCCGGTCGACCGGCCTGTCACCACATAGCGGTCCGCCCGCCGAACCGGAGATCGCCGTGCTGCGCCGAGATGACGCCCCCGACCCTGCTGCCGCGAGCCTCGACGCCGGCTCGCTGCCCGACGCCGCGGGTCTTGCAGGGCCCGCCCGTGCTTCGGCCGCGGCGGACGTCGAGACGCATAACCGCGTCGGTTCGGCGCGTTACATCCGGACGAGCCTGGCGCTGTTCCTCGCCGGCTTCGCCACCTTCTCGCTGCTCTACTGTCCGCAGCCGCTGCTCCCGACGCTGTCGCGCGTCTTCGGGGTCGATGCCGCGGCGGCGTCGCTGTCGATCTCGGTCTCCACCGCGGCTCTGGCGCTCTCGATCGTGGCGGCGGCAACGCTGTCCGATCTCAAGGGCCGCAAACCCGTGATGCTGCTGTCGCTGCTGCTGGCCTCGGTGCTGAATGCCCTCGCGGCCTTTGCCCCGAGCTGGGCCTTGTTCCTGACCTGCCGCGGGCTGGAGGGGGTGGCGCTGGGTGGCGTGCCGGCCGTGGCCATGACCTATCTCGCAGAGGAGACGGAGGCGCGCGGCCTCGGCCTCGCCATGGGCATCTATGTCGGGGCGACGGCGGTCGGTGGCATGGGCGGCCGCGTGATCACGGGCCTCGTGGCCGCGAGTTTCGATTGGCGCACGGCCGTGGGCGTCATCGGCCTCCTCGGGCTTCTGAATGCGCTCGGCTTCCTGCTGCTCCTTCCGGCGTCGCGGCACTTCCGCGCCCGCGCCGTCGACGTCCGCAGCCAGGCCCGGGCCTTCGGCGCCGCCCTGGCCGATGTCCGGCTGCTGCTGGTCTACGCCTTCGCCTTCCTGGCGATGGGCGGTTTCGTGGCGGTCTACAATTACGCGGGCTTCCGCCTCGAAGCGCCGCCCTACGGCCTCGATCAGGCGCAGGAGGGGCT
>JAYVMK010000304.1:0-5170 GCA_043758995.1 Lichenibacterium sp.
GGCTCGCCGTGCCCGATGTCATCGCGGTTCCACCGCTGCCGAGCCTGGTCCGAAAACGAGCCGCTCCAGCCTGAGCGCCCGCGGTTTTGCCCCTCTTACGCGACCGGCCGCCGCGGAGCCGCTCCGGCCCGGACCATCGGCCCCTCCCGAAACCCCGCGTTAAGGTGAACAAACCATGGTGCGGATGTCGTCGTTCGCGACGAACAGTGTTCGAGTTGAGGCAGCCGCGGGTCCCATGACCTCTTTCAAAGAACCGAATTTCAGCTACACCGAAGCCACGCTTCGGCGCGAGGTCCACACCGACAATTCCCATTGGGAGTTGATGTATAAGGCGATGCTCGCGCAGCTGATGACCTATGTCGACGCGGCGGTTGCCCGCGCGCTGGCCGAGCACGGCATCGACGAGACCTTCACGGCACGAGCCCAGGCTGGGGCGCGGGCTGCCCCCCAGGCCTATGCCGGCGCGGCCTCCTATGCTCCCGAATCCCCGGCTCAGCGGCCTTCCTCCGCCGAAGCGCATCGCTACGATCCGTCGATGAGCGGTCCCTTCGCTGGCGTGGTCCTGCCGCCCTGGCTGCAGCCTTTCACCATGCCGGAGCAGGTCCGCTTCACCCGCACGCCGGACTCTCTCCTGCATCGCGCGCCCACCGAGTTCGAAGCTGCGCCGCAGCCGGAAGACGAGGTGCTGCCCGAGATCACAAACGGTGTGCCGGCCTGGAAGAAGCCGGTGGTGCTTCCCGCCAACGTCCGGTTCAACCGCACGCCCGATCCCAAGCGGTCCGATGCCTTGGATCTGCAGGAGGACGAGACCGTCGGCCCTCAGACCTTCACGGACGAGATCGAGCCGGTCGAGATCGAAAGCTCGGTCATTGCCCTGGCCGACGTCCAGGCCGAGCGCGCCCTTGCGGCTGCTGCGCTCAGCGAAGCCGACCTCGCCGCACCTCCTATCGCGGAGACCGAGGCGCCGCTGCCGGCTTGGTTGGGCACCGCTTCGTCCGAAACCGCCGAGGCGCAGGCCCCCTCCTCTCCGGACGATCACTTCGAAGCGGCCTGGCTCCAGGCCCATGATCCTGCGGCGGGTCACAAGGCGCTTCGCCTATCGCCGGAGCTTTCGCTCGGCGCCGTGATGGCGGCCGTCGAAGCCGTGGCGCTCGATCCCGCCGCCTCCATCCATCCCTATGGCGACAGCGCCCTCTGGGCCGCCGCTCCCGCGCCGGCGACTGCCATGACGGTACCAGAGGCGGTCACGGTCTCCGAGATCGCCGCCCGGGCGATCCTCCACCCCTATGGCGATATGGCCTTCTGGATCGAGGGTCTGGCCGATGCGACCGCACCGCAGGTTCCGGAGGAGATTGCCGCGCATCCCTTCGGGCTCGCCGGATCGCAGCTGTCCCAGTCCCCTGCCCCTGACGCCATCATCCCGGTTCCGGAGGGGGCGGCCGCGCCGCAGATCGCCGAGGTCTTGGCACTTCCGGCACCCACCTGGATGGCGCAGCCGGAACCCGCCAGCATGCCGGAACCGGTCGCTGCGACGATCGAGGTGGCGAGCCCCTACGGCAACCCGCAGCTCTGGGCACCGTCCCCTCCGGACGAGCCTGCGCCGGCCGTGGCCGAAGCCGAGGCCGGTCCCTATGGGGATTCGAGCCTGTGGCTGACGCTGATCGGCGCCGAAGCTCCTGCGATCTCACCTGGGGCCTCTCCCATGCCTGCCGCCGTGGCTGTCTCGGCCCAGGCTCTCGCCATCGAGCCGGCGATCGCCGCAGAGGTTCTCGATCCCGACCTGCCGGTCCCGGTCGGGATCGCGTCACCGGCCGACGCCCGCGCCTATGCGGGACCGATCCGCGCCGGCATCCGTCGCAACCTCGGCGGCTCGCACGGGCTCGCGCCCTTCGAGCTGACCAACCGCGTCACCTCGGATCCGGAGCTCTACGAGGATCCGCCGCTCGACCTCCTGATGCTGACGCCCGAGCCGACCGGTGAGGTGCTGTCTTCCGGCGCGCTGGAGCAGAACGCCCGCCTGCTGGAAGGCGTGCTGGAAGAGTTCGGCATCCGCGGCGAGATCATCGACGTCCGCCCCGGCCCCGTCGTCACGCTCTACGAGCTCGAGCCCGCGCCCGGCACCAAATCGTCGCGCGTCATCGGCCTCGCCGACGATATCGCCCGCTCCATGTCGGCCGTCTCGGCCCGCGTCGCCGTGGTCCAGGGCCGCAACGTCATCGGCATCGAATTGCCGAACCAGCGCCGCGAGACCGTCTACCTGCGGGAGCTGATCGCCGACGAGGACTTCACCGAGACGAAGCACAAGCTCGCCATCGCCCTCGGCAAGACCATCGGCGGCGAGAGCGTCATCGTCGACCTCGCCCGCATGCCGCATCTGCTCGTCGCCGGCACCACCGGCTCGGGCAAGTCGGTCGCCATCAACACCATGATCCTGTCGATCCTCTATCGGCTGCGGCCGGAAGAGTGCCGGCTCATCATGATCGACCCGAAAATGCTGGAACTCTCGATCTACGAGGGCATCCCGCATCTCCTCACCCCCGTGGTCACCGATCCCAAGAAGGCCGTCGTGGCCCTGAAATGGGCGGTGCGCGAGATGGAGGACCGCTACAAGAAGATGGCCAAGGTCGGTGTGCGCAACATCGATGGCTTCAACGCCCGCGTGGTCGAGGCGGCCGAGAAGGGCGAGGTCATCACGCGGACGATCCAGACCGGCTTCAACCGGGAGACCGGAGAGCCGATCTTCGAGACCGAGGAGATGGAGCTCTCGCCGCTCCCCTACATCGTGGTCATCGTCGACGAGATGGCCGACCTGATGATGGTGGCGGGCAAGGACATCGAGGGTGCGATCCAGCGCCTGGCTCAGATGGCCCGCGCCGCCGGTATCCACCTCATCATGGCGACCCAGCGGCCCTCCGTCGACGTCATCACCGGCACCATCAAGGCCAACTTCCCGACCCGCATCTCCTTCCAGGTGACGAGCAAGATCGACTCGCGAACCATTCTGGGCGAACAGGGCGCCGAGCAGCTGCTGGGACAAGGCGACATGCTCCACATGGCGGGCGGCGGCCGCATTTCGCGCGTGCACGGACCCTTCGTGTCCGACGCCGAGGTCGAAAAGGTCGTGGCGCATCTCAAGATGCAGGGTCATCCGGCCTATCTCGACGTCGTGGTGGCCGAGGAAGGCGCCGACGACGGCAAGGCCGATGCCTCCGACGACAAGCCCATCTTCGACAAATCGGCCATGGGATCCGCGGGCGGCGAGGACGATTCCGACCTCTACGACCAAGCCGTGAAGGTGGTGCTGCGCGACAAGAAGTGCTCGACCTCCTACATCCAGCGCCGTCTTGCCGTCGGCTACAACAAGGCCGCCTCGCTGGTGGAGCGCATGGAGAAGGAAGGCATCGTCGGCCAGGCCAACAATGCCGGCAAGCGCGAGATCCTGGTCTACAGCCGCGATCTCCGCTTCACCGAAAGCCGCGACGGCGAAGACTGATCCCAAGCTGGCATCGAACCGGACGGCGGGCTCGGGCCCGCCGTTTTGCGGTCAGTGTTTTCTGATCGGCGAGAATCGGCGCGATGAGGCCTACGCCCGGCAGGAAATGGTCACATCCATCGCCCACCCCGCGCTGAAAGAACAGCCTCGCATTCAATCCAAAGTCGCACGGGATCAATGCGACGGTAAACCGGAACCAGCGACAGGCGCCAGCCCGCCGTCTACAGGATGGCCAGTCGCCGCAACGGCACGCTCTACACAGGCGTGACGTCGAACCTGCCGCCTCGTATCCACGAGCACCGCACGTCGCTGCAGCCCGATTCTACGTCGCGCTACGGCTGCCGATTGCTGGTGTTCTATGAATTCTACGGCGACATGCCCGCCGCGATCGCCCGCGAAAGCAATCAAAGGCGGCTCGCGGCGCAAGGAGCTCGCACCGATCGAGGGCCTGGACCCGAACCGGAGCGATCTTACGATAGCTTCGATAGACCTCCCGTGAATCGACGGCTCACGACGAGCCTATAGTTGTTTCACTGCGCTCGAACCGACGGTGAGGAAGCTCCGGCGAAGCTCAACGGCACGAAGCTCACCCCATAGGCCAGGGCCGACAGGGCCGTGATCCAGAAGCTGACTGGCCAGTCGGTGAACCAGGCCAATGCGACGCCACCCCAGGCCTCGGCGAGCGCCAGACCGGCCGACAGCGCGATGCCAAGGCCAAGGCGCGGCGACAGATTGCGGGCCGCCGCTGCTGGTCCGACCATGAGCGTGAAGACCAGCAGCACCCCGACGATCTGCGATGATTCCGAGACCGCGACGGCCACGATGGCGAGGAAGATCACCGACACGAGGCGCACCGGGACGCCCTTGGCCTCGGCCAGTTCGGGCTGCAGGCTGGCGAACAGCAGCGGACGCGATACGACGGCCAGGACCGCGATGCTGACCACCGCCAATCCCGCCAGGGACAAGAGCGCCGTACGGTTGACGCCGAGCACGTTGCCGAAGAGCAGCGCCGTCGCCTGAGTGGCGAAGGCCGTGTAGAAATGCAGGAACAGCAGGCCGAAGCCGAGCGCCAGCGACAGCGTCACGCCGATGGCCACGTCGCGCGCCGAGAGTTTCTCGCCGAGCGCCCCCATCGCCATGCCGGCGATCAGCGTGACGCCGACGAGGCCCCAGAGCGGCGCGATCCCGACCAGAATGGCGCCCGTGGCGCCCGTAAAGCCCACATGCGCCAGAGCGTGGCCCGCGAAGGTCTGGTTGCGCAGCACCAGGAAGTAGCCGACCAGCCCCGACAGGATGGCCACGATGCCGCTCGCCAGGAAGGCCGTCCGCATGAAGTCATAGGCGAGCATGGTCGTGCGTTCCGTGATCGTGGCCGTGCCCATGGTCGTGGTGGCGATGCGCCTCGCCTTCGATCTCGACGTCGCCCGCCATGACGAAGATGCGCCGCCCGAGGCGCAGCACCTCGATGGGCGAACCGTAGAGCCGCGACAGGACAGGGCCCGTGATCACATCGTCGACCGTGCCGAGCACGGCCCGGCCACCGCCGACGTAGAGCACGCGGTCGATGGCGCCCAACAGCGGGTTCAGTTCGTGAGCCGAAAACAGGATCGACAGCCCGAGTTCGGTTCGCAGCCGCGCCACGAGCTCGATGACGCCGCGCTGATGCGTCGGGTCGAG
>JAYVMK010000305.1:0-6900 GCA_043758995.1 Lichenibacterium sp.
CCGCGGCTCAGGCGATCGAACGCCTGCGCGCAACACCGGTCACCGTCGCACCCGGCACGGTGAGCGCGGCCACAGCCCATCTCGAGGCGGTGGCCAAGCGGCTCCAGCTCGTGAACCGCCAGATCGCGGACGCCGACGCCCAGATCGATCGTCTGACGGAAAAACTCGCCGAGGAGGCCGACGTGCCGGGGCAGGACAAAGAGCAGCGCGACGTGACGATCCTGAGATCCTTGCCGGGAGTCGGAAGGATCGTCATCGCCACACTGCTCGCAGAAGCGTCCGAAGCCCTGCTGCGACGAGACTACCAAGCCCTGCGCTGCTTGTCCGGCGTGGCACCTGTCACAAAACGGTCCGGCAAGAGCTGCATCGTCCTCATGCGCCAAGCCGCCGACGTCCGACTGCGAAACGCCGTCTATCACTGGGCGCGCGTCGCGACCCAGAACGACCCGATCTGCAAAGCTCGCTACAAGGCCTTGCGGGCACGCGGTCACGGCCATGCCAGAGCGCTCCGTTCCGTGGCCGACCGGCTCCTCGGCGTGGCCTGCGCCATGCTGAAAAGCCGCTCCGTCTTCGATCCAAAACTCACCGCAAAAACCGCTTGATAAACGGTGGGGAGTCCCCCCCATCATCGCTGAACGAGTCGCGAAATGCTGCTCGTCACAACGATCTCGGGATGTCCTGCCCCGTCATGAATCAGGCGAAGATCCCGGATGTTTGGACAGCTCACGATAGAGCGTTGCGGGATGGCACTTGAGGATCACACGCGCCACCTCGCGCACGCTCTTCCCCTCTTCGATCAGCCGACGGCCGAGGGCGACCTGCTCGGCCGTCAGCGCCGATGGACGACCGAACCGCACACCGCGGGCCTGAGCGGCTTTGCGCCCCGAACTGGTCCGCTCCCCAATCAGCGAGCGCTCGAACTCGGCAATACCGGCGAAGACGGTCAGCACCATGCGGCCGGCGGGAGACGTCGTGTCGGCCCAGGGCTCGGCCAAGGACCTGAGCCCGGCACCGCCGTCCTTCAATCGTTCGGCAATGTCGAGCAGGTCGCGAGTCGAGCGGGCCAGGCGGTCGAGCCGGGTGACCACGACGACGTCGCCCTCGCGCAGTTGCTCGAGCATGTGGGCCAGCTCCGGCCGGTCGCGTTTGGCACCGGATGCCTTCTCTTCGAAGATCTTCTTGCATCCGGTCTCTTTCAGGGTCGCACGCTGTGGCGTGAGGTCCTGGTCGTCGGTTGATACGCGGGCGTAGCCGGTCAGCATGGGGTCGGTTCCGGACGGAGGAGCCGGAAGATCCAGCGATGTCGCAGAACTTACCGCAAAACGAAAATGATTTGCGACAAACTTTTGCGACAGCTTCTTACCTCGGCGCGAGCCCGGCTGGGGTGGGTGTCGCAAAACTTAGGATAAAAGCGACAGAGAGATTGAAAGAGCGTTTGGGTCAAAGGCGCAAGGGCCGACCGGTGTCGACCCACGTCGGGCGTAGCGAGGTGAGCTAACCATCCCCGAAAGCGGCCGTTCAGACCATTGAGGCTCCTGCTGCGCGGGTCGGCACTCCGCAGCTTACTTCGCGTACTGAAAACCCGCCCGCTGCAGCTCCGGTAGAGTGCCGACGGCGCCCGGCGTGAGCACCACCCCGGGGATGAGGTGGTCGGTGAGGCTGGCGGCGAGCGTGTCCTGACCGACCCCATCCGGATTGACGCTGGCCTTGATGAGCGCCCCGGCCAGCTCCCAGATCGCCATGTGGCAGGACGCAAACACAGCGCCCCGCGCCATGAGGGCTGGGATGGAGTTGTCGTCGGATGAGAAGGCGCCCTTGGCGCTCTCATAATCGACCGGATTGGCCGCCTGCGCCGATCTAGGCTCGATCAGCGTGTTGGTCCTGAATTTCTCGCCGGCGATCTTCGTCAACTGGTACTTGTCCCAGGCCGCTTGATCGTAGAGGGCTAGGTTTGCGGTCCCGTGCGTCATCGACACGATGAGGAATTCGGGATGCTTGAACGACCACACCTGCACGTTCAGGGCGTTGCGCATCAGGTTGAGCCAAGGGCCGCCGATGTCGGTGTTGTCCCAGACCTGCTTGTGGACCGGACCATAGGTTAACAGAGCGGAGAGTGCCTCGTGGTCCCACTGCCCGGGGTCGTCGAGGATCATCGGCACGGTCTTGAAGTCGCGGCGCCGCGGCGAGCGGGCGAGGCGCTCCGCGAGGTCGCGCAGCGCGCCCGCGCCGGCCGGCATCAGCGCGAGGGCGGCGTCGGCCGAGGCGGGCCCGCCGCCAGCGGCGAAGGCGAGGCCGGCGGCAGTGGCCAGGCCGGCCCGCAGGGCTCGGCGACGGTGTAATCTGATTTCCATAGAGTGCTCTCGTCTTTCCGTTTCGATCGGCATGCCGTCTCGTCGGACTATCGATGGTTCGGGTGTGCATCGCCGAGCACGACGACCCTGGTGCCGACCCCAACCCGTGAGTAGAGGTCGAGCACGTCCTGGTTCATCATGCGGATGCAGCCGGACGACACGCTGGAGCCGATCGAATAAGGCTCCACCGTGCCGTGGATGCGGAACAGCGTGTCCTTGCCGTTCTGGTACAGGTACATGGCGCGGGCGCCGAGCGGGTTGCCCGGCCCGCCGTGCATGCCGAGGCCGCTCTGGAGTTTCGACATCGCGCTCACGATCTCCGGCTGGCGCGCGAACATCTCCTTGGGCGGGTACCAGTCCGGCCACTCGCGCTTGGCGCCGATCTCGGCCGTGCCGGACCACGCGAACCCTTCGCGGCCGACGCCGACGCCGTAGCGAATGGCTTGGCCATCGTCGATCACGAGATATAGGAAGTGCGCCTTCGGATCGACGACGATCGTGCCCGGCGGCTGGCCGGTCGGGTCATCGACCAGCGTGCGCAGGAAGCGCGGGTTCACCCGGTTCACGTCGATGGCCTTGACCGGATAGGGCTCATCCTTGACGGAGCCGTAGACCTCGTCGGCCTTGACCTCCTGGGCTCGGACCGGGCGGGCCGCGAGCGTGGCCCCCGCCAGGGCGACGAGCAAGGCGCGACGGTTGAAGTTGAGCATATGGCGCTTTCCTCGGTTCTGGAAGTGGTTCGTCGAACACGTTGCAGGCGCCGGATGGAGCTTAAGCCAGCCTTAAGGTGAGCGGGGCGCCGTTGGGTTGGCCCGCAGGGGTCAGGTGCGCGACGCCGTCGGCACCAAAGCAAATAGCTGTGGCGATCTGCGCGAGGGGCTTGAGCGCGGCATCACGCGATGCCAGCGACGGGGGCCGCCGAGCCAGATGCCGGGGCGGCATGAAAAGAGTCGGAGAGTACCCAGGATGTCGAACAGGATGACCGGCCTTCAGCGAGCCCGTACGGCTCTGACGCTGGCAGCCCTCTGCGGCGCCGGCGCGGCCCAGGCCGCTGAGACGTTGCACGTCTACGGGCCGGGCGGCCCCCTGCCGGCCGTCAAGGAGGCCGCCGCAGCCTTCGGCAAGCAGGCCGGCGTCACGGTGGACGTGGTCGGCGGCCCCACGCCGGCCTGGATCGACAGGGCCAAGGCGGACGGCGACGTTGTATACAGCGGCGCCGAGACCATGATGACGGACTTCGTGAACGCCCTTCCCGGCGTGCTCGACCCGGCGACGGTCGCGCCGCTCTACCTGCGCCCGTCGTCCATCCTCGTGCGGCCCGGCAACCCGAAGCACATCGCCGGCCTCGCCGACCTGTTCAAGCCCGGGCACCGCGTGCTCGTGGTGAACGGGTCGGGCCAGGGCGGGTTGTGGGAGGACATGGCAGGCCGGACCGGCCGAATCTCCGACGTCAAGGCTCTGCGGGCCAACATCGTCGGCTTCGCCAAGAACAGCGCAGAAGCCAAGAAGGCCTGGGTCGACGACCCCAGCCTCGACGCCTGGATCATCTGGGACATCTGGCAAGTGTCGAACCCTACACTCGCCGACGCCGTGGCGGTCGAGCCCGAGTATCGCATCTACCGCGACACATGCGTCGCCCTCACGACGGCGGGCGACAGAAAGCCCGAAGCCAAGGCTTTCGCGGAGTTCCTGGCCTCCCCGGCCGGACAGGCGATCTTCGAGCGCTGGGGCTGGACGGCACCGAAGTGACCACGACCGCGAAGGGCTTGGCCGGGCATTGCCTCTCCGGCGGCGCTTGCCTGCTGGCATGCGGGCGCTCGGCGGTGCCGCCCTAGCGGCGGGGTTGGGGCTCGACGTCGCCGCCATGTCGTCGATGCGCCGGCACCACGCCAACATCCTGCCTCACCGCCCCGCACCGCGCTGGTCACATCAGGGCCTTTCGCGTTGACCCGCAACCCGATCTACCTCGGCAACACGCTGGCGCTCGCGGGGGCGGGTCTGCTGTTCTCCAACCCGTGGCTGCCGCTGGGTGCCGCCCTCGCAGCTCGGGCCGTCACGGCCCTCGCTATCGCGCCGGAGGAGCGGCACATGGCTGTGCGCTTCGGGGATGACTGGGCAGCCTACGCCCGATCCGTGCCGCGATGGCTGTGGGCAGGCCCGCGACCTGCGCGTTGACCGCCACGAGTCGAAGGGGATCGCATCCGGATCATCGACGGTTCCTTCACGGAGACGTGGGCACCGTCGTCTCTCAGGGCGGCGCGGACGAGCCTGAACACCGCCATCGATCGGAGGAGACCGCGATGGTCGATCTGCCATACAGGGCCATCACCGCCGCGGCGCTGTTCGCGGTCGCGTTGTTTAGCCAGCAGGCCCGGGCATCACCAACCTCTCCCTGGCTGACGGGGCGCTGGTCCAGCGACGGCTGCTCCAAGCCATCCTCTCCCGGCACGCGCTTCTTCGCCCCGGAACGGACGAGGTCGAAGGATGACGACTGCAATATCGCCCTCATGCGCGATGCCAGCGGCCTCTACCGTGCCCATCTCACCTGCCGCTACCCTCAGGCTCAAGACGATACGACTGACGTCGTCTTCGATGTCAAGAACCCGATGACCCTCGACTGGGTCAACGAATGCACGAAGACCACTTACCATTACTGTGGTCGGTAGACCTCACCACGATCGACCCGCGACTGCCTCATCTTCGGCGAGAGCGACGATCGATGGAAGCACCGACCTGCCTGCGCGGCTGGACGCGCGCCGAGTCCGAGGTCGCCATCAGGCGATCACCGCACCCACGGTCCGCCACAGCATATAGGCCGCGACGACGAAGATCACCCCGGCGAAGAGGCGGGTGAAGGCCGTATGGTGCGGCGCCAGCGCGGAAGCCGCGCGCATGCCGACGAGGCCGCCGAGAATGCCCCCGATGACGTAGAGCGCCGCCACCGGCCAGTCGACGAGGCCCGAGGCGGCGTAGTTCAGAGCGGTCGCGAAGCCGAAGGTCGCCACGGCGAGGAGCGACGAGCCGACCGCGTAGATCATCGGCATGCGGGTCGACGCGAGCAGCCCCGGCACGATCAGAAAGCCACCGCCGATGCCGAAGAAGCCCGACAGGCCGCCGACGGCCAGCGCCGCGCCCGACACCCGTGGCAGTTCCTCCGCCAGCGTCGTCGCCCCGTTCCCCTCCGCGGACGCCGGCCTCGCCCGCAGCATCGCCAATCCCACCACCACCATCAACACGGCGAAGAGGAACAGGAGGCGCTGGCCGTCGAAGTGCTTGCCCAGCGTCGACCCGACCAGGGCGCCGAGCGTGCCCACAGCGGCGAAGATGAGGGCGCTGCGCCAGCGCACGTGGCCGCAGCGCGCGTGGCCGACGAAGTTGAACAGCGCGTTGGCCGACACCGACAGTGCGCCCGTACCGATGGCGACATGCGGCGGCAGGCCGACCACGTAGAGCAGCAGCGGCGTCGCCATGATGGAGCCGCCGCCGCCGATCAGGCCCAACGTGAGGCCGACGAGGCTACCGCATAGTACGGCCAGTGTTATATGCAGCGGATCCATGGCGGTCCTCTCAGGTCTTCGCCGGGAGCGCGCGGTAGAGCGCCATGCCGGCCAGCATGGCGGCCACGAACAGCGCGCCCTTGGGCAGGAGTAGCGGCAGCGCCGCGATGGCCGGGCCGGGGCAGAAGCCGGACAGTCCCCATCCCACCCCGAACAACGCCGCCCCGCCGATGAGGCGGGCATCGACGTCGTGACGGGTGGGCAGGTCGAAGCGCGGCGCGCAGATTGGATGGCCCATGTGCCGGACCAGGCGGTAGCCCAGCGCCGACACCCCGACAGCGCCGGCCAGCACGAAGGCGAGCGTCGAGTCCCAGGCCCTGGCGACGTCGAGGAAGCCGAGCACGCGGCGCGGGTCCATCATGCCCGACAGGGCCAGCCCCGCCCCGAACAGCAGGCCCGACAGGAGGGCGGCCGCGATGGCATCGCGGGACCTCATGGCGATCCTCCGAGGTGGCGCGCCGCGAAGACGGTGAGGACCGCCACCGCCATGAAGGTCGCCACCGCGGCGGCCGACCGGCCGGACAGGCGCGCAAGGCCGCAAACGCCGTGACCGCTGGTGCATCCCGAGCCGAGCCGCGTACCGAAGCCGACCAGGAGGCCCGCCACGACCAGCACGGGCCAGGGCGCCGCGATCGAGACCGTTGGCCAGCTGCCCGACGCGGCCGCATAGGCCACGGGGCCGAGGACGAGGCCGATCAGGAAGGCACCGCGCCACGGCGTGTCGCGATCCGGCCGGCCGAGCAGGCGCGCCGCGATGCCGCTGACGCCGGCGACGCGACCGTCCGCGATGAGCAGCACGGCCGCCGAGGCCCCTATCAGGCCGCCGCCCGCGAGGGCGCGGAGCGCGTCCGCCCCCGTCACGACGGCGCCTCGACGGTGGCGAAGGCCGCACCCATGAGGGCGGAGGTCGGCCGCCGGGCTGGCCGCGGCGCGGGCAGCTCCGGCGCGGCGAGGCCAAGCCCCGCCGCGAGGCCGCGCACCAGGGCAGCACC
>JAYVMK010000306.1:0-6451 GCA_043758995.1 Lichenibacterium sp.
CTGTTCGGCCATCAGGCCGAGCAGGCGGCATTGTCGCGTGAGATCTTCGATATCGGCTGGCAGCCTCGCCTCTCCGGCGACCCTGCGACGACCCTGGCCACCGGCTTCTCCTGCCGCTGCCAGACGAAACGGTTTACCGGGACTCGACCGCGCCACCCCGTCGAGGTCCTGTTGGCCCATATCGAAGACGCGACGGCTCCCCGAAAATGATGTCGTGGTCAGAAAACGGTCGTCCTTAAACCGTCAAGCGCGAGGCAGCCGCACCGATGTGACGCGGCGGATCCAGCCTCCGAGCCCGACCGCTTGCTGATCGCCGCGGAGCTTCACGTCGGAAATGGCCTGAGCGATCTCGGCAACCTCGTCCATGACGGCCAGTAAAGCATGCTCGACCGCGTCGAGGCTGGCGTAGACGTCTCCCGTCACCCGGGCCTCCGCGATGGTTCGTGCGATAGCCTCCAGGCGCCCCCTCACGCGCAGGGCGCTGAAATTCTCGCTATCCACCATCGATGAGCATCTCCGTCGACGCGGGCGTTACCCTGACACCCGCGAATCGCCCCAGCCTCGGGACGCACGAAGGAGATGATCCTAAGCCAAAGCTCGCGGCACGCCATCGGCCAAAGCAGCCCATACCCGGGCATTGAGGGCGATATGGGGCATTCGGAGCCCTCGTCGGCTCACCGAGATGAAGTGACGATAACTTATCGCTTGATCGGAACAGCGCCGTTCATTCCTGGCCAGTCGGAATATCCGTGGAAGTCGCCGCCGTACCAGGTCGGCTTGGGGGCATCCGCCAGGGGACCGCCGGTTGCCAGCCGGTGGACGAGATCGGGATTGGCGATGTAGGGCCGGCCGAAGGAGAAGAGGTCGGCCTTGCCCTCCTTGAGCTCCGTTTCGCAGAGCTCGAGGGTCAGTTGGTTGTTGGCCACATAGGCGCCCTCGAAGCGTCGGCGCAGGTCGACGAAGTCGATGCCTTCCGGCACGTCGCGGGTCTGCTGGGTGACGCCCTCGATCGTGTGAATGTAGAGCAGGCCGAGTTTCGAGAGTTCATCCACGTAAGTGCCGAAGATGCCGTGAGGGTCGCTGTCGAGCGGCGTCTCGCCGGGCTGGGTCGTCGCGGGCGAGAGGCGGATCCCGACGCGCTTCGGGTCGCCCCAGGTCTCGATGACGGCACGCACGACCTCCAGCGGGAAGCGCAGCCGGTTCTCGACCGATCCGCCATATTGGTCGGTGCGCTCGTTGGTCGAGTCGCGCACGAATTGCTCGAGCAGGTAATTGTTCGCCGAATGGACCTCGACACCATCGAAGCCGGCCCGCTTCGCATTGGCGGTGGCCCGGCGGTAATCCTCGACGATGCCGGGGATCTCAGCGGTTTCGAGCGCACGCGGCGTCACATGGTCCTTCATGCCGCCTTCGGTGAAGGCCTGCCCGGTCGGTTTGATGGCGGAGGCCGACACGGGACGCTGGCCGTTCGGCTGAACGTCCGGATGGGAAATCCGGCCCGTGTGCCAAAGCTGCAGGAAGATCACGCCGCCGTTCTTGTGCACCGTCTCTGTGACGATCGACCAAGCCACGACCTGCGCGTCCGACCAGATGCCGGGGGTATAGGCATAGCCAACCGCCTGGGGCGAGATGTTGGTGGCTTCCGAGATGATGAGGCCGGCGGAGGCACGCTGAGCGTAATAATCCGCGGCGAAGACCGGCGGCACGCCTTCGGTGGAAGAGCGGCTACGGGTGAGAGGCGCCATCACGACGCGGTTCTTGAGGCTGAAACCGCCCAAGATGAAGGGCTGAAGGACGGGGCTGTCGGAATGGCTCAAAGGGGCGGCTCACAAGGTAGGGCTCCGCACCGGCTTGCAGCCGGGGAGCGGGATGGTGCGGCGCAGCAGAGCGCCTCTCGGACATCCAACGCCAGGGCGCAGGTCTGGTTCGCCCGAGGTGGACGCGGTCTTCAGATCACGCCAACCAATCGGCCACGGCCCTCTTCAGGAAGGCTCGGGCGTCGGGCTCCCCCACGGGGTTTCCGGCGCGGTGACCCCAGATGGACGGGATCGGCCTGAGTTCCGCCTGCCGGAGATGCGGCATCTCGTCGGCATTGTCGGCCACCGGAAAATAGAGATCCGTGCGGGACGGCATCAAAAGGACACGCGCCTCGATGGCGCGGAGGGCCGCCGCGAGATCGCCGCCGTAGCGCGGATCGGCGGCGATATCGGAGTGGAGCCAAGTCATGGCTTGCGCGTAGAGGTCTTCGGCCCGCCGACGTGTGAAGCCCGGCGCCCAATGATCATCGAGAAAAGCGTCGAGCGACGTGGCCCCGGTGCTCGAGAAGTGCAGTCCCGCCCGATACCAGTCCTGGCTCATCGCCCAGGCGGCATAGATGCGGGCGAAGGCTCGCAGCGAGGCCACGGGCTGGGCCGAGAAGCGCCCGCCTCCGAGATGCTCGGGCGCGGCCTCAAGCGTCGCCATGAGGGACAGCAGGAACACCTTGTTGTGTTCAGCCGTGCGGGCCGAGCCGCAGACCACGATGGCCCGGTCGACGGCATCGGGATAGAGCGACGCCCAGTGGTAGCTCTGTTGAGCTCCCATGGAGAAGCCGTAGGCGCAGGCGATGCGGTCGATGCCGAAGGCTTCGGCCAGCAACCGGCGCTGCGCCCGGACATTGTCGGCCGTGGTCACCAGGGACGGATAGTCGGGGTGGTTGGACGGGCTCGACGAGGATCCGTTGCCGAACATGTCCGGCACCACGATGAACCAGCGGGTGGGATCGAGGATGCCGTCGGGCGCGATCAGCCATTCCTGGTCGACCGCCTGGGCCGAATAGGAGGTCGGGAACACCACGACGTTGGAGCGGTCGGGAGCGAGCGTCCCATAGGTCGCGAAGGTCAGAAAGGCGCCGCGCAGCGCCTCGCCCGACTGAAGGGTGACGTCGCCGAGATCGTGCCGGCCCGCAGTCTTCGTCCCCGTCATGGCGGGCTCCCTGGTTCACAGCGTGATGAATGTGTCGAGGCTCCGAGCCGAAGCTGGCAGCCACGATGGCGTCTCGTCAACGCCGGCTCTGTCGCAACCGTTGCGGAGCGGGAGACGGCCCGGACACCGGGGCGTCCGGGATCGCGCGCCCTTGCGCCTTATTTCGTGTTGGCGTCGAAGATCTCACGGCACTTCGGGGAAAGCCGCGAACGGTTCGCTCCCATGCAGGTCTTGATCTTCTCCTCATCCGGAATGGCGTCGGCGCAGAGCTTGTTGGCGTCGTCGTAACAGGCCTGCTGCTGCTTCTGGCGGACCGTATCGGTCGAGATGGCGGCCCAGGCCAGGGTCGGGCCCAGCATGGCCAGACCCGCAAGAGCAGACGCTAGAGTGATCCGCATCAATTCAAATCCGCTTTCGGCAGAAGCGCCATCGGCTGGCGTAGCCTGTTCGGCTTGGGAGCCGATGCGTCTGCTCTCTGTTCAAGACGGACCGGATCCGATCGATCGGCGGTCCGGTCGGCGTCTCGCATACCCCTCCTGACAGCTCAGCGCAAAGTTCGAGCGGTGGCCGCCACGTGTCATGACAGAAGGTAGAACAAGCCCGCCGAGAGTGCGATCGTGGCGGGGAGGGTCAGCATCCAGGCGATGGCGATCTGCTTCAAGGTGGCGGGCTGGATACCCGCGCCCGAGCCCACCATGGTACCGGCGATGCCGCCTGTCACGACGTGAGTGGTGGAGACCGGGAATCCGCTGAAGCCCGAGCCTCCGATCAGCGCCGCCGCGACGATCTCGGCTGCCGCGCCCTGCGCGGGCGCCAGATGCTGATTGCCGAGACGCTCGCCGAGCGTCGTCACGATCCGCTTGTAGCCGATCATCGTACCGGCACCGAGGCACAGCGCGCTGAGGATCCGGACCCACCACGGCACGAATTGCGCGGTGCCCACTAGATTGCCGCGGATGGTTTTGGCCTTCGCCTTCTCCTCGGCAGCGATGCCCTTGGCCTCGCTCGCCGTCTGCAGTTCGGCCACGACGAGGTTCAGGTCGTTGCGCAAGGCCGGGCGCTGACTGCCGGGAATGGCGTCTCCGGTCTTGGCTTGGCCGAAACGATCCCCGATGGCGCGGGCCGCCGTGACGCCAAGTTCCTTCCGGTCGTCGCCGAGGCGGGAAATGATGGATTCGGCGTCCCGCATGTCGACGGAAATCCGATGCAGTTGGTCGCTCGTCATCCCCGTGTTGAGGGCATAGGTGGCGGGAAACAGCCCGATGATCGTCAGCATGATGAGCCCGATGCTCTTCTGCCCGTCATTGGTACCATGGGCGAAGGAGACGCCCGTACAGGTCAGGATCAGGATGCCGCGCATCCACCAGACCGGCGGCTTCCCCTCCTTCGGTGGCTCGTAGAGATGATTGTCGTGCACCGTCTTTTTCAGCAGCCAGAAGGCCGCCATGGCGAGGCCGAAGCCCAGCACCGGTGACACGAGGAGCGAGAGCAGGACGCTCCAGACCTCATGCCAATCGACGCCCTCCCCGAGGGGTCGGCCGTGGCGCAACGTGTCCTCGACCGCGATACCGACAAGCGCGCCGATGAGGGCATGGGATGACGAGTTCGGAATGCCGAACAGCCAGGTGGCGACGTTCCAACCCAGGGCCGAGATGAAGATCGCCGCCAGCAAGCCGGCCGCAATGCCACCGTCGGGCGGCGACAGGGCATCGGGCGGGATCAGTGCCACCAAGGCATAGGCGACCGCGATCCCGCCCAGCATGACGCCGAGGAAGTTCCAGAGTCCCGACCACACCACCGCCACCGTCGCCTTGAGCGAATGGGTGTAGATGACGGTCGCGACCGCATTGGCGGTGTCGTGGAAGCCGTTGGAGAATTCGAAGGCCAGCACCAGGGCCAGGCATATGGCCAGTAGGACGATGGCGACAGTCGATCCAGGTTCGATCAGGGCGAGCAAGACATCTCCTCAATCACCGCTTTCGGCGGCCGCGTCGGCCGGTCTCGACGAGCCGGCCCTCCCTTGGGATCAAACTGCGCAAATCACAGCGAAGGGTCCGTCAAGGATCCGGAAGGCCGATGACACTAAGGTGACAGATCCCGGCGACGTAGGAGAAGGTGCTTTCCGGATGAGCGCCATCTCTGTACGTCTCACCGCGGAAGCCGATCTGCCGGGACCTGAACCGGGTCGGTGTGGGTTTGCCGACGCGAACCCCGTCGAGACCTCTATGATTCGAACCGTTACTTACGCCATCGGCGACATTCACGGTCGACTGGACCTCCTGGAGCGCCTGCTCGACCTTGTGGAGACCGACGCCGACAGCCGGGACGCGGCGGCGCTGATCGTCTTCACCGGAGATTACGTCGACCGCGGCCCGGCCTCCTGCGGCGTGGTGGCCCGGATCATGGCCGGGGCGCGACGCACCGGCGATCGATTCCTCCCCCTGCGCGGCAACCACGACGCGCTTTTCGCCACGGCCGTGACCGAGGGGAACCTGATCCCCGACTGGGCTTGGACGCTCTATCTCCATACGCTCGAAAGCTACGGTCTCACCCTGGCGACCCTGCACGGACATGATGCCGAACTGCGTCGTCACGCCGCCTATCTGGCGGCCCTGCCGCTCAGCCACGACGATGGGCGCCACTTCTTCGTCCATGCCGGGATCCGGCCGGGCGTGCCGCTCGACCGTCAGGATCCCGAAGACCTGATCTGGATCCGCGAACCCTTCCTGGCATTTCCGGGAGTGCTTCCGCGGCGGGTGGTGCACGGCCACACCATCATGGGCGATCGGCCGGTCGTGACACCGAACCGCATCTCCATCGACACGGGAGCCTATCGCTCGGGGATCCTGACCGCGGCGGTGCTCGATCCCGCCGACGGCGAGCCATCCTTTCTGCAAGCCGTCGGTGAGCCGGATCGTCCTGCCCTGGTGCGTGAGGCCCTCCTGGTGGAAGGGATCGCGGGCCGGCCCGTGTCGCCGGAGCTGCAGGCCATCTTCGACGATTTCGTGGAGGGGCGTATCGATGCCGCCGAGATGCGCCGGCGCGGTGCCCGGCTCGGCGCGACGCTCTAGCAAGCGCTTGCGTTGACAGCCGCGGTCGGGCCGCGTCATCGTCGCGTCGGAGGTTCCCATGTCTGACAATGCGCGGATCGAGGTCCTGGCCGGCGAAGTGACCGGCTGGCGACGGGAGATCCACAGCCATCCCGGGGTCGGCTTCGATGTCGGCCCAACGGCGGGTTTCGTGGCCGAGAAGCTGCGCGGCTTCGGCCTCGACGAGGTTGTCGAAGGCGTGGGTCGGACCGGCGTCGTCGGCGTGTTGCGGGGCAAGGGCGAGGGATCGCGCGCGATCGGGCTCCGGGCCGACATGGACGCGCTGCCGATCCATGAACAGACCAACCTCGGCCACGCTTCGCGCGAAAGCGGCAAGATGCACGCCTGCGGTCACGACGGCCACACCGCCATGCTGCTCGGCGCCGCCAAGTACCTGG
>JAYVMK010000307.1:0-8381 GCA_043758995.1 Lichenibacterium sp.
CTGTCGCTCAACGTGCTCGGCGACGGCGTACGCGACGCGCTCGACCCCAAGGCCAAGCTTCGCGTGAGGAAGGGTTGATGCCGCGCGTCCTCCTGGCCCGGCTGGGCCAGATGCTCTTCGTCATGGCCGGGATCTCGATCCTGGTCTTCCTCATCTTCTTCGCCACACCCGGCACCGATCCGGCGGCCCGCATCGCGGGACGCAATGCGGCGCGCGAGACACTGGCGGCAGTGCGTCACGACTTCGGTTTCGACCAGCCGCTCTATGTCCAATACCTCCTGCTGATGAAGCGCCTGTTCGTCACCGGCGACCTGACCTCCTTCGTCAACCGCGGCCAGAAGGTGGTGCCCTCGATCCTCGAAGCCGTGCCGGCGACCCTGTCGCTGGTCATCGGTGCCGCGATCCTTTGGGTCGTGGTCTCCATCGTAATCGGGACGATCGCAGCGGTGTGGCGGGGCACCGTGGTCGACAAGCTGCTGATGATCCTCGGGCTGATCGGCGTCTCGATGCCGGTCTTCTGGGTGGGGGAAGTGGCCAACCTCATCACCCAGAGCCGCTATCATGACACCTGGCTCTTCTCCTGGGTGCCGGGACTCGGCTACGTCCCCCTGACCCAGGATCCGGTGGGCTGGTTCAAGGCGCTGGTGATCCCCTGGATCGCCCTGTCGATCCTGTTCATCGGCCTCTACGGCCGCGTGCTTCGCTCGAGCCTCATCGAATCCTATTCCGAGGATTTCATCCGTACCGCGCGGGCCAAGGGCCTCGGCGAAGGGCGCATCCTGGTGCGACATGCGCTCCGCACCTCGATGATCACCTTCGTGTCCATGTTCGGCCTCGACTTCGGCCTGCTGGTCGGCGGCGGTGCGCTGCTGACCGAGGTGGTCTTCGGCCTGCAGGGCGTCGGCTATCTCACCTTCAACGCGCTGCAAAACCTCGATCTCCCGGTCATTATGGCGACCGTCATGTACGCCTCGTTCTTCGTCGTCGCCTCGAACGCGGTCGTAGATCTCGTCTATGCGGCGCTCGACCCGCGCGTGAGGCTGGCCCGTGCTTGACGCTACCGCCGAGATCGTGACGCTAGAGCCGCTGCTGCAGGTCGAGAACCTTTCGGTATCGTTCCGCACCGAGCGAGGCCTGCTTAAAGCGGTGGAGAACCTGTCCTTCTCGCTGGCGCCCGGCGAGATCCTCTCGGTCGTCGGCGAATCCGGCTCCGGGAAATCGCTGACGAGCCTCGCCGTCATGGGATTGATCGACGACCCCAATGCCGTCCTGTCGGGTTCGATCCGCTACAAGGGGCGCGAACTCATGGGCTTGCCCAAGCGGCAGCTGCGCGACGTCCGCGGCGACGAGATCGCCATGATCTTCCAGGACCCGATGAGCGCTATGACGCCGGTCTATACGATAGGCTGGCAGATCGCCGAACAGGTGCGCGCCCATTCCAAGCTGACCCGGCGGCAGGCCCGCACCCGTGCCGTCGATCTTCTTGGCGAGATGGGCATGCCCAACCCGAGCCTGCAGGTCGATCGCTTTCCGCACCAGCTCTCCGGCGGCATGCGCCAGCGCGCCATGATCGCCATGGCACTGTCCTGCAATCCGTCGCTGCTCATTGCCGACGAGCCGACAACGGCGCTCGACGTGACCGTACAGGCGCAGATCCTACGGCTGATCGAGCAGCTTCGGCGCGATCACGGCTCTTCCATCATCTTCATCACCCACGACATGGGCGTGGTGGCCGAGGTCGCAGACCGAGTCATGGTCATGTACGCCGGCAAGGTTGTGGAGCGCGGCCCGAAGCCCGACCTCTTCGCTGCGCCCGGTCACCCCTATACGGTGGGCCTGCTCGACTCCATTCCACCCATGGCGGGGCCGAAGCCACGCCGCCTGCCGGCCATCCCGGGCGCACCGCCGTCGATCGCCGGTCGCCCGCAGGGTTGTCCCTTCGGCCCTCGTTGCCGGCACGTCCACGACACCTGCCGGATCGATCCCCCCTTGTTCCGCCGCGGGCGACAGGATGTGAGCTGCTACCTCGTGCCCGAAGGCGTCGACGCGTGACCGTCCTGCTCGAAGCCGAGAACCTGTCGAAGCACTTTACGCTCGGGGGCCGCTTTTCGCCGGGCGGACCGCAACTGCTTCGCGCGGTGGATAACGTGTCGCTGACCGTCAACCGCGGCGAGACGCTGGGGCTCGTCGGCGAATCCGGATGCGGCAAGTCCACGCTCGGCCGCTGCCTCGTGCGGCTCTACGACGTCTCCGGCGGGACGGTCCGCTTCGAGGGCCGGGATATCACGGGGATCGGCACCGGCGCGCTGAGGCCGTTGCGGCCGCGGATGCAGATGATCTTCCAGGACCCGTCGTCGTCGCTGAACCCGCGGCGCCGCGTGGCCGATCTCGTGGCCGAGCCGCTGCGCGTCCATCCCCGCGCCGACGGGAAAGCCCGCGGCCGGGGCGAGATCCGGGACCGACTGCATGAGCTGATGGACGTCGTCGGCCTGTCGCGCGAGCACTTGGAGCGATATCCGCATGAGTTCTCGGGCGGTCAGCGTCAGAGAATCGGCATTGCCCGGGCGCTCGCGCTCGAACCGTCGCTGATAGTGGCCGACGAGTCCGTCTCGGCGCTCGACGTCTCGGTGCAGGCGCAGATCATCAACCTGTTCATGGACCTGCAGGACAGGCTCGGCATCACCTACCTGTTCATCGCGCATGATCTCAGCGTGGTGCGGCAGATTTCGACACGCACGGCCGTCATGTATCTCGGCAGCGTCGTCGAGACCGGCCAGACCGAGACACTCTTTGCCCATCCGGCCCACCCCTACACGGAGGCGCTGCTCTCAGCCGTCCCGGTGGCGCATACGGGGGAGGCTCGGCGCCAGCGCATCGTGCTCAAGGGCGATGTTCCGAGCCCCCTGCGCCCGCCCTCCGGCTGCCGCTTTCATACCCGCTGTCCAAAGGCCCTGGATCGCTGCCGCATCGAGACGCCGCAACTGCGTGACGTCGGCGATGGCCGGATCGCGGCCTGCCACTATCCGAACGACTGATCGCGACATGAGCGTAATGGCCGGGCTTGTCTCGGCCATGACAGACCAGAGGTCGCAACGACCTCTCGGGCGATCAGCTTCAACGCTGGAGACGATCAAGCCTCAAACGGCGGCTTCGGCTTCCACCTCTGGCTTGGCTTTCGCCTTGGCCTTGACCGGAGTCTTGCGCTTCTTCTTGGAGGCGGCCTTCTCGATCGCGGCCGCGGCGGCGACCTCGGCGTCCTGCGCTTCCTTGGCGAGCCGCAGTTCCTTCAGCGACGAGGTCTTCTCGCGCACCGCAACGCCGGTGGCTTCATACTGCGCCCAAACGGCGGCGTTCTCCTGCGTCGTCCGCTGCAGCTTCTCGAATCGCGCTTCGGCGCGCAATTTCGCGGCTTCGGAATTGTCAGCCATATACTTCGTCCTTTTCGGGTCCGGGCCCTGAACGTCTCGACGGACGCGAGGCGACCAAAGTCGCCTTCAGCAAAAGACTCTTTGGACGCACCCACCCGCTTTGAAACGCCTGCAGGTAGAGGATTGTTCCTGGCCGGCGGCATCGGCATCCCGATCCACCTCGCCAGAACCAGCAACGCCAAAGGGCGCGACCGAAGCCACGCCCTCGAAACAGATACAAACTGCAGCCCGCTGATACGGGCCGCTGCTTTCTTAGGAAGCGCTGGGCGCCACCGGGCGCGGGGGCATCATCGGCTTGCGCTTCGGCGCCGGCAGGAGACCTTCACGCTGAGCCTGCTTCCGGGCCAACTTCCGCACGCGGCGGATGGCTTCGGCGCGCTCACGAGCCCGCTTCTCGGAGGGCTTCTCGTATTCGGCGCGGCGCTTCATCTCACGGAACACGCCTTCGCGCTGCAGCTTGCGCTTCAGCGCCTTGAGGGCCTGCTCGATGTTGTTGTCGCGAACCAGAATCTGCAACGAATTGTCCTTTCTTCCGCCGGGCAGAGCGCCCGGGCTTAGCTGATTATTCTTCCGCCTGAAGCTTGTCGGCCGACACCTTACCGGAGCGACGGTCCGTCGTTAGTTCGTAACCGATCTTCTGACCCTCGCGAAGATCGCTGAACCCCGCCCGCTCCACGGCACTGATGTGAACGAACACATCCGTGGTGCCGTCGTCGGGCTGGATGAAGCCGTAGCCTTTCTGGGCATTGAACCACTTCACGGTGCCGGTGCTCATGACCGAACCCTTTCAACTCTTAGCGTGGTACGCAGGCGCTGAAAGCACGCCGTCGCAACCAATCGTCCAGGGGGAGGTCGTAAGCGGGCGCGCGAGGGCATCGGCACGCGGAGGCTAAGTCGTCGGCCTTCGATTAGTGCCGCGCAGATAAGGATGACGTCCCGCGAATGTCAACCTTCGGACGCATCCTGAGACAGGTTTAGCGCGCAGGGCCCTTCTGTCCGCCCAGCCCCGGCGCAGGCAGGCGGCTCTCATTTACCGGCCGTTCACCACGATTGTCGAGAATAGGACCCTCATGTAGTGACGGGCTGCGGGCGCCATCCGCAGCAGCATCCAAGGAGTTCGACGGTTTTGCCCAGTCAGTCGGCGACGCAGGCAGTGTGGACGGTCGTCCTGCCGACACCGGAGGATACGGTGCGCTTTGCCGCTCGAATCGCCGACTTCCTGCGGGCCGGAGACCTCGTCACGCTCTCGGGCGATCTCGGCGTCGGAAAGACGGCCTTCGCCCGCGCCCTGGTGCGCCACATCGCACAGGATGCGGAGCTCGAAGTCCCGAGCCCCACCTTCACGCTGATGCAGCTCTACGACACGCCGAGCTTCCCGATCGTCCACGCCGATCTCTACCGCATCCGCTCCGCCACCGAACTCGCGGAGCTCGGCTGGGACGAGGCCGCGGATGGTGCGCTTCTCTTGGTTGAATGGGCCGAGCGCATCGGCGACGCACTACCGGAAGACCGGCTCGACGTCACGCTGTCGATCGATCCCGCCAATCCCGAGACGTCCCGCACCGCGCAGGTCACAGGCTACGGCCAATTTTCCGGGCGGATCGCCCAGACGCAGGCCGTCGAGACGTTGCTGACGTCGGCCGGCTTCGCTCAGGCGGAGCGGGCCTTTCTGACGGGCGATGCCTCGACGCGCGCCTACGAGAGATTGACGACACCCGAAGGCCGCACGGCTCTGCTGATGACGTCGCCGCCTCGTGCCGACGCGCCCGTCGTGCGGTTCGGTAAGCCCTATCACGAGATCGCGCGGCTGGCCGGCGACATCCGCCCCTTCCTCGCCATGGACACGGCCTTGCGGGCGCAGGGCGTCTCGGCGCCCCAGATCTACGCCGCCGATGCTGCGGCCGGTATCGCCCTCATCGAGGATCTCGGCTCCGAGCCCTTCGTGGACGCGGAGGGCCCGATCGCCGAGCGCTATCTCGAAGCCGTGGCGCTGCTGGCCCGGCTTCATGCGACCGCCCTGCCCGCCGCGGTGCCGCAGGGCGCCGACGTCTACGGCATCCCGCGCTACGATCTCGATGCCCTTCAGGTCGAGGCCGAACTCGTCATCGACTGGTACGCGCCGCAGGTCGCCAAAATTGCCATACCGGCCAGCGGCCGCAACGCTTTCATGGGCATTTGCAGCCGGCTCTTCGCCGAGGTGACGGCCGGCGACGCCACCTGGACTCTGCGGGACTATCATTCTCCCAACCTGATCTGGCTCGAAGGCCGCGAGGGTCTGGCGCGCGTCGGGGTGATCGACTTTCAGGATTGCGTGCTGGGTCACCCGGCCTATGACGTCGCGGCCCTGCTGCAGGACGCGCGGGTCACCGTCCCGGACGCTCTGGAGCTGAAGCTGCTCGGCGCCTATGCGCAGCTCCGTGCCAGCATGGACCCCGGCTTCGACATGGCGGGCTTTGTCCGTGCCTATGCGATCCTGGGCGTCCAGCGCGCCACCAAACTGCTTGGCATCTTCACGCGGCTCGACCGGCGCGACGGCAAGCCCCAGTATCTCGCCATGCTGCCGCGGATCGAAGCCTATCTCACTAAGGGACTGGCCCATCCGGCCCTGGCCGAGCTTCGCGGCTGGTACGAGACTTACATGCCGCGTGTTCTGGCGCCCCGCCCCGCCTCCGCGGCGCGCGAGAGCGCCTGAGCGTGGCGGAGTCTGTCCCGTCGACCGCGATGGTCTTCGCCGCCGGCATGGGCACCCGCATGCGGCCCGTGACCGATCACCTGCCGAAGCCGCTGGTCCGGATCGGCGGGCGCACGATGCTGGATCACATGCTGGACCGGCTCGGCGCGGCCGGCGTGGGTCGGGCCGTGGTCAATATTCATTACCTGGCCGACCGGATCGAAGAGCATCTGACGGACCGGGTCTCGCCGGCCATCACGCTCTCCGACGAGCGGTCGCGTCTTCTCGACCAGGCCGGCGGCATCCGCCGCGCCCTGCCCGCGCTCGGGCCCGATCCCTTCGTGATCTGCAACACGGACGCCCTCTGGATCGCCGGCCCACAGCCCAACCTGCCCCGGCTCTTCGGCGACTGGGATCCCGAACGGATGGATGTGCTGCTCCTCGTCGCCGAAGCCGCCACCAGCGTCGGCGTCGACTGGCCGGGGGACTTCCACATGGATCCCGAGGGCCGGCTGACGCGGCGCCACGAAGGCGATGTCGCTCCCTTCGTCTATGCCGGCGTCGGCATCATGAAGCCGGAGAGCTTCGCCGATCTGACCGACGGCACCCCGGTCAGGCTGGCTCCCTTCTTCTTCGACGCCGCCGAAAAGGGACGGCTCTACGGCACGCGGCTCGACGGCCAGTGGCTCCATGTCGGCACGCCCGAGGCCATCGCGGAGGCCGAGGCGGCCATCGCGGCCTCGGTGGCGTAGCTTGGACCAGAAAATCGGGGCGACTAACGGCGCGTGCACCTGGTCCGCCTCCTCCACCCTGCTCCGCTTCGCGAGGGAGGAATAGCACCGGCGCCCTCCAGGTCATTCCTTCCCGCAACGCTGGGGAGGGGACGAAGCGAAGCGTGGTGGTGGGGCGACGCCGGATCCGACCAGTGGATCACGCCGTCCCTGCCTCTCGCCGGCTCGGGTTTTGCCCTATGATGACGCGGACCGCCCGACGAGGGATGGCTCGAGTGTCGGAAGGACTGGGTATCGTGAAGGCTGACAGCGACGCCGAGCAGCAAGGGCACGGGACCGCTCGGGTTTTCACCATCCCGGCCGGCGCGCCCTTTCTCGAAACCCTGTCCGACGCGCTTCTGGATGGCCGGCTGGTCCCCGGTTTCTCGCGCGATGCCGGTCCGCTCGGTCTTGCGGCCGCGACCATCTACGTCCCGACCCGCCGTTCGGCCCGCGCCCTCGGCGCCACGCTGGCGTCCCGGCTCGGCGGTGCCTCGGCGCTGCTGCCCCGCATCGTGCCGCTCGGGGCGCTCGACGACACCGAACTCCTGTTCGAGGATCCGGACCCAGGCGCGGCCTTGGGAGACGGGCTGACCGAGGCGCTGAGCCCCATCGCGCGGCGCATGCTGCTGACGCGGCTCATCATCGCCTGGGGTCAGGCCGTACGCCACGCCATCGTGGCGGTCGAGCCCGACGGGCGTCGCGCTACCCGAACCGACGAGCCCCTTCTCGTCGCCACCTCGCCGGCCGATGCCTGGCATCTGTCGGGCGAGCTCGCCACGCTGATCGACGAACTCACAATCGAGAATGTCGCCTGGCATCGGGTGGAACCGCTCGGTACCGACGAGTTCGACCGCTACTGGCGCATCACGCTCGACTTCCTCGACGTCGCCATCACGCAATACCCCGCCATCCTGCAAAGCCTCGGCCGCGTCGACGCCGCCGCGCATCAGATCGCGCTGATCGGTGCCGAATGCGAGCGGCTCCTCCGCGGCGAGCCGCGCGGCCCCGTCATCGTGGCGGGATCGACGGGAACGAACAGCGCCACGGCGCGCCTGATCACCACCGTGGCGACGCTCGGTCACGGTGCGGTGGTGCTGCCCGGCCTCGACCAGCAGCTCGACGAGACCTCCTGGCGCCTGATCGGAGCTCCCGACGCCGAGACCGACCCCCTCGCCGGCCACCCCCAGGCGGCGCTTCATGCTTTGTTGGTCGCCATCGGCATCGACCGTGCCGCCGTACGGGTCCTCGGTACGCTCGCGCCGGATCTCGCGGCACGGGGCCGGCTGATCGGCGAGGCCCTGAGACCGGCCGCCACCACGGACCTCTGGCGCAAGCTCGCCGACGACACGTCTCTCGATGTCGCCGTAGCCCTCGCCGGCGTGACGCTGATCGAGGCTGCCGACGAGAACGAAGAGGCCCGTGCCATCGCGGTGGCCCTGCGGGAGGCGCTGGAGGGGATTGGAACGGCGGCGCTCGTCACGCCGGATCGCGAGCTCGCCCGGCGCGTGC
>JAYVMK010000308.1:0-4398 GCA_043758995.1 Lichenibacterium sp.
CTTTCGGCAACCACGCAGGCGACGGCCTGCCCATAGTGATGGATGCGATCGTCGACGAGTTCGGGGCCGACCTGCTGGCTCGCCTGCCCTTGTTTCGGGACGTTACGGTGGGTGAGGACCGCCAGCACGCCGGGCATGGCCTCGGCGACGCCCGTATCGAGCGTCGCGACCCGGCCCTTCGCGATGCTAGAGGGCACGAGATAGCCGTAGGCGATGCCGGTCGGCTCCTTGAACTCGTAGGCATAGGTAGCGGTGCCGGTCACTTTGAGCGGGCCGTCGACCCGGTCAAGCGGCTTGCCGACAAGCCCGTCCTGGATGGTGTCGAGGGGCGTGGCCCCAATCGGATGCGTCATATCCATGGTCTGTCCCCTCAGGCCTTGATGGCATCGGCCACGACGGACCGCAGCGTGCGACGCGTCAGCGGGATCTTGAAGTCGTTGGAGCCGAAACCTCGGGCACCGCGCAGGACCTCGTCGGCGGCATCCTCGACCGCCTGCGGGCCCGCAGCGTCGACGAGCGCGGCCTCGGCTGTCGCCACCCGCCATGGCTTCAGCGCCAAGCCGCCGAAGGCCAGACGTGCCGCCGAGATACGCCCGCCGGCATCGGCATGGATGACGGCGTCCACCGATACGAGGGCGAAAGCGTAGGACGCCCTGTCCCGCACCTTGCGATAGATGTGCCGGCCGCCGACGGGTTTCGGCAGGGTCACGGCAGTAACGAGTTCGCCCGGCTGGAGCACGGTCTCGACCTCGGGCGTCGATCCGGGCAGGTGGTGAAAATCCCCCATGTCGATCTGTCGGCTGGTGCCGTCCGGCCTCAGCGTTTCGACACTCGCGTCGAGCGCGCGGAGCGCCACGCACATGTCCGAGGGATGCGTCGCGATGCAGTAATCGCTGGCTCCCACGATGGCGTGGATTCGGTTGAAGCCACCGATGGCCGAACAGCCCGAGCCCGGCTCGCGTTTGTTGCAGGGCTTCGAAACATCGTAGAAGTAATAGCAGCGCGTCCGTTGCAGCAGGTTGCCGGCCGTCGTTGCCTTGTTGCGCAACTGCGCGGTCGCGCCGGAGAGCAGCGCGCGGCTCAGCACCGCATAGTCGCGCCGGACCCGAGGATCGGCCGCGAGATCGCTGTTGCGTACCGAGGCGCCGATGCGCAGGCCGCCGTCGCTCGTGGGTTCGATCCGGTCGAGGCCGAGCCGGTTCACGTCGACGATGTGCGACGGCGTCTCGACCTGCAGCTTGGCGAGATCGAGGAGGTTGGTGCCGCCACCGATGAACTTGGCGCCGGGCGTCGAGGCGACCGCTGCGGTGGCGGCCGTCGGCGTCGCAGCCCGCTCGAAGGTGAACGGCTTCATGACGCCATCTCCCCATTCGGGCCGATGCCGCCGGCATCCTTGATGGCCGCCACGATGTTCGGATAGGCCGAACAGCGGCAGATGTTGCCGCTCATGCGCTCGCGGATCTCGGCATCGGTCAGCCTGGCTTCCGCGACAAGGTCGGCGGTGACGAAGCTCGGCATGCCGGCTTTCGCCTCGGCCAGCATGCCCGCCGAGGAGCAGATCTGCCCCGGCGTGCAATAGCCGCATTGAAATCCGTCGTGGTGGATAAAGGCAGCCTGGAGCGGGTGCAGGTCCTGATTTCCGCTCGCCTGCGGCTGCGCGAAACCTTCGATGGTCTTCACCTCGTCGCCCTCGTGCATGGCGGCGAGCGTCAGGCAGGAATTGATGCGCCGGCCGTTCAGCAGGACCGTGCAGGCGCCGCACTGGCCATGGTCGCAGCCTTTCTTGGTGCCGGTCAGGCCGATCGACTCGCGAAGGGCATCGAGCAGGGTCGTGCGGGGATCGAGTTGGAGCGGATAGTCCCTGCCGTTGACCGTCAGGGTTACGGGCATGCGGTCGGCGGAACCTGAGGCAACGGCACCGGACGTCGCGCCGGATTCAGCCCTTGCGAGGTCAGGCGCCACACTGCCGAGGACGGCGAGCGCCGCCGTGCCTTCCAGCATCAGGCGGCGCGAGACCTTCAGCGGCCCGGTCGTTTCATCCATGGTGACCTCACTTTCCGCATGACGGCGGCTCCGGCGCGGCTCGCGTGTCGGCGAACCGGCATCCGGTGGCCAACGCGGCGAAGGGCCCAGGAGGTTCGGGGCTGCACCTGCTCGGCGGGCACTCTGTCCAAGATTTTAAGATCGAGCGAGACGCCGCCCTGGCGGCCGACGACCATGATCCATCCGAGGTTCCGAGCCGGTGCCGCCCGTGGTAGGCGAGACGACCAGAACCGCCGGGGGCTACCATGGGCAATGTCACGATCGTCGATCACCCGCTGGTGCAGCACAAGCTGACGCTGATGCGCGAGGAGGAGCGGTCCACCAAGGGGTTTCGGCAGCTGCTGAACGAGATCGGCATGCTGCTCTGCTACGAGGTGACGCGCGACCTGCCGGTGGAACTGGTCGAAATCCGCACCCCGCTGCAGCCCATGATGGCGCCGCGGATCTCGGGCAAGAAGCTCGTCTTCGCCCCCATCCTGCGCGCCGGCGTAGGCTTTCTCGACGGCATGATGGACCTCGTGCCCTCGGCCCGTGTGGCGCATATCGGCCTCTATCGCGATCCCGAAACGCTGCAGGCGGTGGAATATTACTTCAAGGCGCCGGCCGACATCAGCGATCGCCTGACGATCGTCATGGACCCGATGCTGGCGACAGCCAATTCGGCCGTGGCCGCCATCGACCTGCTGAAGCAGCGCGGCGCCCGCGATATCCGCTTCGTCTGCCTGCTGGCCGCCCCGGAGGGGGTCGCCAGACTCCAGTCCCGGCATCCCGACGTGTCGATCTGGACGGCGTCGGTCGACGAGAAGCTGAACGAGCACGGCTACATCGTGCCGGGACTTGGCGATGCCGGCGACCGCATGTTCGGGACCAAATAGCGGCCTCGGGGCGGATCTTGGTGGAGAAGCTCTCGGCCCGGGAGGCCCGACGGATCGCCCTGGCGGCGCAAGGCTTCGACCGGGCGAGACCCCGTGCCGAGGTGACGCCGCGCGCCCTGGCGACGACCTTGGCGCGACTGCATCTGCACCAGGTGGACAGCGTCAATGTGCTGGTGCGGGCGCATTACCTGCCGGCCTTCTCGCGCCTCGGCCCCTACAACCGGGCGCTGCTCGACGTTGCCGCCTGGGGGGCGCGACAGGACCGGCGCGTCTTCGAATATTGGGCGCACGAGTGCTCGCTGCTGCCGCTGGCGCTGCAGCCTTTGTTGCGCTGGCGCATGGCGCGGGCCGACCGCGGCCTCGGCTGCTACGGCCGGCTGCGCCCCTACGCCGACGAGGCTCGCCCGGCCGCGATGGCGGTGCTGGAGCGGATCCGGGCCGAGGGGCCGATGGCGGCCGGCGACTTCGGGGACGGGCGGGGCAAGGGCGGCTGGTGGGGCTGGGGCGAGACCAAGGGCGCGCTGGAATGGCTGTTCTGGGCCGGTCACCTCACGACGGCGACGCGGCGCGGCACGTTCGAACGCGTCTACGACCTTCCGGAGCGCGTCCTGCCCCCTGCCCTGCTGGCTCTGCCGACGCCCGACGAGGCCGAAGCGCATCGATCACTGGTCGATCTCTCGGGCCAGGCCCTCGGCGTCGCCACGGCGGGCGACCTGCGCGACTATTTCCGGCTGGGTCCCGCGGAGGCCCGGGCCGCGATCCTGTCTCTGGTCGAGCAGGGTCGCCTGCGCGAGGTCGCCATCGAGGGCTGGAGCAAGCCTGCCTTCCTGCATGCGACGGCGCGCCTGCCCCGCAGCGTGACGGCTCGAGCCCTGCTGGCGCCCTTCGATCCACTGATTTGGGAACGGTCGCGCGCCGAGCGGTTGTTCAACTTCCACTATCGGATCGAGATCTACGTCCCGGCCGCATTGCGGCGCCACGGCTATTACGTCCTTCCGTTCCTGCTCGGCGACCGCCTCGTGGCGCGGGTCGACCTGAAGGCCGACCGTCCGGCGGGACGGCTTCTCGTCCAAGGCGTGCATGTCGAGCCCGGCGCACCGAAGGACACCGACGAGGCCCTGCAGGCGGAGCTTCACACCATGGCGGACTGGCTCGCGCTGCAGCATTCACCGACAACCGTCGACTCGAGCCCCGCTGCGGAGTGAAAGGCGCAGTGTGCCCCGACCGTGCCGGGCATCGACGCCGGCCGATGCTGTAGCGCCGGACGGAACCCCGACGCTCCAAACGCGGTCGTCGCAATCCCAGGCCCCTCCCGGCCGGGCGTCTCTCACATGGCTAAAGCGCGAGCGTGCCCGTCGTCGCTCTTGCCAGCCCCGATGTGAAGGTAATTGGGGTTGAATTGGCAGGAGGTCGCCAGACGCTCGACGTCCGGGATGACCAGCCGGCCGCTCTTGAAGGTGATCAGCCCGCGAGAGCGAAG